>NZ_JBEXYS010000043.1:0-45891 GCF_040631045.1 Streptomyces sp. NPDC005706
CGGTCCGACAAACGCTCACCCGCAGGCGACTTGACCTGCCCCACCCTCGCCACACCACAACCAACGAACGCAGGACATCTAAGTCACCGGCATTGCGCCTAGTCCGCCACGGCATCACCGACGGGCTGCCCGTCGCCGCCTCCGACGTGCCACCCGGGTTCCAGGGTGTCGAGGAGCGCGTGGAAGGCCTTGTCGGCACGGTCCCAGTGGCCGTCCGCGAGCGGGGCGAGCAGCAGCCCGAAGGAGGCGTCGGTCAGGAGGCAGTGGGCCCTGTGGTCCCGCACGCTGGCACCGTTGCGCCCGCTGGACGCACCCCGCGCACGCGCCTCCGCCTGGGACGCGTCCTGGCCCCTGAAGCAGGAACCGCTCTCCGTGCGCCGGGCCCGGCAGCTGGTCACCGCGCAGCTGTTCGACTGGGCCGTGGCCGAGCTCGGCGACACCGCCGAACTCCTGGTCAGCGAACTCGTCACCAACGCGCTGCGGCACACCCGCGGCCCGCTGAGGCTCAACCTGCGCCTGAGCGACTCCCATCTGCTGTGCGAGGTCGAGGACACCGAGTCCGCCGGCCCCGTGCGCAACGTCGCCGGTCCGGACGCGGAGGGCGGCCGTGGCACCGAGCTGCTGGACCTGCTCGCGCATGCCTGGGGCAGCGTACGGACGGCCACCGGCAAGAGCGTCTGGTTCGCGTTGCACCGGCCGGACGGACCGGCCGGGTCCGAGCGGGCGCGGGTGACGCCCTGGTGACGACGGGGCGCGACAAGCCCCGCGTTGATCAGACGCCCGCCTCCGGCGTCCGCCGCTCGGTGACCTTCGGCGCATCCGCACGGGCCACCAGCTCCAGCAGCTCGTCCACCGACCACTGGTCGTAGGCGTGCTCACCGTACTTGGCGGCGAGCACGCGACCGCCAGGCGCGATGAGGAAGTCGCCGGGGAGTCCGAGCCGGCCGCCGTGCGGGGCGGCGGAGGGCAGACGCTCCCGCCCGCGCACGACGTTCCAGGCCCCGCTGACGACCGCCCACAGGATCGGCCCCCAGACACGGGGGTCGAGCAGCGCACGCGGCGCCCGTTCCACACCGAACTCCGCGTAGAGCCGCCTGTCCGGGTCGGCGACCACCGCGAACGGCAGATCCACTACGTGCGGCGCCAGTTCGTCGGCCGGCGAGTGGAACACCACGACTTCCCGCACGCCGGCGGCCACGATCTCCCGGTGCCGCAGCACCACCGTCCGCAGGTGCAGGTTGCAGACGGGGCACCCGGCGAAGCGCCGGAACTGCAGGTGGATCAGCCGGTCGGGGTCGGGGACGGCTACCCGGTCCCCCGAGACGGCGATGAGATCGCGTCGCTCGACGGCGACTTCGGGCTTTCCCGGGCTGCGGGGCATGCGCGTGCCTCTCTCCGTAGGCGTACGGCGTACGCTCATAAGCGTAGGCGTATGCCGTACGCTGTCAACCGCCATGCCACGTCCGCGCTCACTCACCACCCGTCAGCTCGCCTCGGCCGCCCTCGCCGTCATCGACCGCGACGGTCTCACCGCGCTGTCGATGCGCGCCGTCGCCCAGGAACTGGGCATGAGCACCATGGGGCTCTACCGGTACGTACAGGACCGCGAGGATCTCGAACGGCTGGTCGTCGAACGGGTGCTGAGCGATGTGGACACCGGCCTGCCGGACTCCGGCGCGTCATGGCGTGACGACGTCGAGGTCATGGCACGGCGCCTGCGCGACACCATGGGCGCCCATCCGGAGGTCATCCCCCTCACCGTGGTCCACCGGCACCGCTCCCCCGCCGGCCTGCGCTGGTCGGAATCCGTGCTCGCCATCCTCACCACGGCCGGAATCAGCGGCGAGCGGCGCGTCATCGCCCTGCGCGCCCTGCTCGGTTACCTCATCGGAGCCATCCAGCTCGAGCATCTGGGGCCGCTGGCCGGGCCGGGAACCACAGCCATCACCCGGCTCCCGCCCACCGACTTCCCCCACATGGCCGAAACCGCCCGCACGGCCCAGCACATGGATGCCGACCGGGAGTTCCTCGGCGGCCTCCGGCTTCTGCTCGACGGGCTCGACGGGTGACCCAGCCGCGCTCACGCGTGCGAGCCGGTCACGGCTGTGCCGTCAGGGGCTCTCCGCCACGGCGACGCGCCCTGAGCGCAGGGATGTCCACCTCCGCGCCGGGCTGCCGAGGGTATGTGCGAGGGCGAGGAGGTCGTCGTCCGACACCACTCGCAGGCCGTACTCCGCGAGCAGCGCGGCCATCCGCCGGGGCCTCCACAGCGAGCGCCACGGTTCGCCCGAGGTGACGGAACCGCCGAGCACGCGTGCCAGCAGCCGCCCCGCGGCCGCCCTCGCCGACGGCGCCTGATAGTTCACGACGAGTGCGCTGCCCGGAACCGTCCGCGCGGCGAGCGCGGCGACCGTGGCGCGCACCTCGTCGCGGGTGAGGTACGGGACGACGCCCTCCCACAGCCATGTCGTCGGCGCGGACGGGTCGTGCCCCGCGGCGTCCAGCGCCGCGCCGAGATCGTCGACGGCGAGATCGACCGGCGTGAACCGCACGGAACGGGCGACGGCCGCCGGCCCGGCAGCGACGGGACCGTCCTCGTCCGGCCCTCGCCGCGCCGGCGCGGCCTCGGCGAGGCGGGCGCACTTGTCCTGCTGGGAGGCCGGATGATCGACCTCCCACACATCCGTCCCCGGGAGTCCGGGCAGACGCCACGCACGCGTGTCCAGGCCGGCGCCGAGGATCACGAGCTGGCCGGTCATGCGGGCGCGCAGTGCCTCGTCGATCGCGACCGTCCGCGGCACGACCACCTCGGCGCACGCCCGCACAGTCTCGTAGGCGAGGCGCTCCTGCCGGCCCTCCGGTGGAGTCTTCGCGCGCACCTCGTCCACCGCCTCGCGTTCCGCGACGCGCAGCAGCCCCACCGCCACCGGATCCGCGAAGCGGTCCGTGGCGGCCCTCCCGTGCGCGGCCGCGCGCCCCTGGCAGACCAGCACCGCCGTCCGGCTCGCCGTACGCCCACTCCCGCTCATGGAGCCATATTCAACACCAGCGAGTCCGTGCGCCACATCCATTGTCGGTTCCAGCGGACGGCGTGGGACAGACCCACGTCCTGGGGGTCGTTGATGCCGCACTCGCCGACGGTAGTGCCGCCGATTCGGGGTCCGGGCGCATGAAATGGGGTGGCGGAAGCACTCGCAAGAGCATGGAGTGCGTGATCTACCAGGAGAAGACCGGTGAGGGCGAGCCCATCGACTGCGGACAGGCGGACGGCGGATGCGAGGCCGCCCTGGACCGGCTGGCCGTGCTGAAGCCGGATGAGTTCGCCTGGGTTCGTATGGACGAGCCCAGTGAGGAGGAGTTGCGGAGGCTGAGCGAGTATCTGCCGCTGCACCCTCTTGCCATCGAGGACGCGGTGCAGGCCCGGCAGCGGCCCAAGCAGGAGCGGTACGGCGACGTGCTGGCGGTCGCGGTGAAGACGTTGTGGTTCGTCGAGCGCACCGCGGACGTGGAGACCGGCGAGGTGATGATCTTCCTTGGTCCGTCCTTCGCGCTGACCGTGCGGCACGGTACGGACGATCCCACGGTGGAGGCCGCGCGGCGGCTCACGGAGCAGCCTGAAATGGCCCGGCTCGGACCCGTCGGTGTCCTGCACTCGGTCACCGATGTGATCGTCGACGCCTACGCCCAGGCCGCCGTCCAAGTACGCACGGACCTGACGGAACTGGAGCGGTGCGTGTTCTCGCCTGCCCGCGACGACCTGACCGAACAGATCTACTCGCTCAAGCGTGAGGTGGTGGAGTTCCGCGACGCCGTCCAGCCGCTGGTGCCGGTCATGGAGCCCTTCACCACGCCGCGGGACGGCTGGCCGAGGCAGGTCGTGCCGTACTTCCGCGACGTCACCGATCACCTCGCCCGCACCGACGCCGAGGTCCGTGCCCTGGACGACCTGCTCGGCTCCGTCCTGGACGCCCATCTGGCGAAGGTCGGCACCTGGCAGAACGACGACATGCGCCGCATCAGCGCGTGGGCGGCCATCTTCGCCGTCCCCACCATGGTCGCCGGCATCTACGGCATGAACTTCGCCCACATGCCCGAACTCGACTGGCGCTACGGCTACCCGTGCGCGCTCGGCGTGATGGTGGTCGGGGCGGGACTGCTGTACCGGGTCTTCCGCCGCAACGGCTGGCTGTGACGGCGACCGGCACTGGTCGCCGGGCGCCGGGCGCCGCGCGCCGTACTCCCGGCCGGCACACGCGGCGCACACGGTTCGCCGGAGCCGGGTCAGGGCCGTGCTCACGTCCCGCCCCAGTCGTTCTACTGGGGCGGGCGTCCGGAGACGGCACCGCCGGGGTCGTCGAGCAGAGCGATGCGGGCCGTGACGCGTTTGCCGACCGGCTCCCGCTGCGCCTCGAAGCCCTGGGCGACGGCCATCACGATCTCCAGTCCGTGCTGGCCCACCCGGCCGGCGTCCGCGGCCCTGGCCATGGGCAGCTCCGGGTCGGAGTCCCACACCATGACCTCGACCGTGTCGCCGGTGATGCGCAGGTCGAGCAGTACCGGACCGGGGGCGTACTTCCGGGCGTTGGTGACCAGCTCGCTGACCACCAACTGGGCCAGGTCCATGGCGCGCTGGGAGACCGGGATCCCGTGCTCGGTCTGGACACGGGTGAGGAAGTCGACGGCCAGATGGCGGGCCTGAGCGATGTCCGTGCCGTCACCGTCCAGGGCGACCGTGGTCTGTACGGCCCACTCGCCCGGCGTGATGCCGTCCTCGCCCACAGGCAATGATTCCATCGCGGCCACCTTCTGCACCCCGTTTGTCCCTCGCGCGTATACCCGCGTCGACAAGAGTGACGCCGGATACCCCTGTGTCGGATCCGTCTCACCGTCACATCAGCCGTCACAGGCCGGCCACCACCCCCGCGAACGCCCCGGCATGGAGCGCCGCTACCGGGGATACCTGCTGTTCATGATGCTGTTGGCGAGGTTGCGTAGGACTGATCGGCGGCTGACCCAGAGAATCGCCGCGTGCGCCACACCGGGTGTGCACCGGACGCTGTCGGCGGTGGAGGAGTGCGCGGAGAGCACCAAGCTGTGGTGCGGCGCGGCGGTGGTCATGGCCGCCACCGGGGGCCGGCGCGGGCGCCGCGCCGCCGGGGCCGGTCTGGCGGCGCTGATCGTGGCTCAGTTGGTCTCCAACGGGTTGTGCAAACAGCTGTCGGACCGGCCCCGGCCACCGAAGGAATGGATTCCGCACGACGAGGTGGAGGACCGGCCCGAGTCCTCCTCGTTCCCCTCCGGACACACCGCGGCCGCCGCGGCGTTCACGGCCGCCGTCCTTCCGACATGCCCGCCGGCGGGCTTCCTGTGTGCGGTTCCCGCCGCGCTGGTGGCGTTCGAGCGCGTGCAGAGCGGGGCCCACTATCCCAGCGACGTCGCGGCCGGCGCCGCGATCGGCCTGGCCGCCGCCTGGTTCGTCCGTCGCGGCCCCCGGTCGGCGGCGCGGTGGCTGCTGCCGTAGCCGCCTCCTGCCGGGAGCCGCCGGCGGACCGTGTCGTGCCTGCCGCCCCGCGTGCGCGGCAATGGAGCGAAACAGGTGCCCTGAACTGGCCCGTTCGGGGTACCCGCGCGCTCACCGGGGGCGCCGCGGTGCGCTTTCCGGAGGACGGAACCAGTACGGAGGAGGTGATCGCCTTGTCGTCCAGTACGCAGCCGCGTCAGGGCCCGGGCCATGAGACGGCGGGGTCCGAGCCCGTGGGTGAGCTCGTGCAGCGCGCCTCGCAGCAGTTGACTGAACTGGTGCGCGGCGAACTGCGGTTGGCCCAGGCGGAGATGAAGGAGAAGGGCAGGAAGTACGGCAAGGGCGGCGGGCTGTTCGGCGGCGCCGGCCTGGTCGGGTTCCTGATGCTTCAGGCCATGGTGGCCACCGCGATCGCCGGGCTGGCGGTGGCGCTGCCGGTGTGGGCAGCGGGCCTCATCGTGACCGCGGTCCTCGCGGTGGTCGTGGCGGTGATGGCGCTGACCGGGAAGAAGGAGTTCGCCGAGGCCGCGCCGCCCGCGCCCGAGGCGACGATCGAGAACGTGAAGGCCGACGTGGCCGAGATCAAGGAGAGTGCGCACCGATGACCCAGCCGCCTCACGACGAGCCGACCGCCGAGACCCCCGAGGAGCTGCGCGAGCAGGTGGAGCACACGCGCCAGGAACTCGGAGACACGGTGGAGGCGCTCGCGGCCAAGACGGACGTGAAGGCCCGTACCAAGGAGAAGGCCGCGGAGGTCAAGGAGCAAGCAGCCGTCAAGGCGGGCGAGTTGAAGGAGCAGGCGGTGCTCAGGGCCGAGCAGGCCAGGACCGCGGCCGCCCAGGCGGTGTCACGGGTGCAGGACAAGCTGCCCGACCCGGTCAGGGAACAGGCCGCGCAGGTGGCCGGGCAGGCACGGGTGAAGGCCGCCCAGGCCGGCCAGGTCTGGGACGAGAAGGTGCCCGAGCCGGTGCGGGCCAGGACGGCCCAGGGCGCGCGGATGGCGCGGGACAACCGCGGTCTGGTGCTCGCCGCCGCGGGAGCGGTTGCCGTGGTGTGGCTGATGTGCCGTCGGAAGGGGTGACGCGGTGAAGGCATCCAAGATCGCCTACAAGCCAGTCGGTCTCACGCTGGGCGCCGTCAGCGGCATGCTGGCCGGTGGCCTGTTCAAACAGGCGTGGAAAGTGCTCGGTCATGACGAGGACGCCCCTGACGCCACGGACGAGGACCGCGGCTGGAGCGAGGTCCTGCTCGCCGCGACGCTGCAGGGTGCGATCTTCGCGGGCGTAAAGGCTGCCGTGGACCGTGCGGGAGCCGTCGCCACTCGCCGGCTGACCGGTGCCTGGCCGGGATGAACCGCATCGAGGAGGCGGGGCCGGTGAGTTGTGCCGGCCCCGCCTTCCCGAGTTCTGAGAAGGCCTCGTCCGGTCGCGACGGGCCCGTGCGTGGGCCCGCTCCGGAGAGGCGTCGGAAGGTGCCGGACGGATCAGGAGAACCTGAGCGACCAGCGTTGCGAGGGGCCTCCGGTGCAGGTCGCGGTCGAGACGCGGTCGTTCGCCATGCGCGCGAGGCACTTGCGGCTGACCATGTTCCTGATCAGCGCGGGCTTGGTCTCGTCGATCTGCCAGAGTGCCGCGTCGTCGGCGGCGGCGCAGGGCTTCATGGTCAGCTGGTCGTTGCGCAACGTGAGGCACAGCCTGGTCGCCTGCTGGCGCAGCGCCGTGTACTCGTAGTCGTCGTTCCAGTACCACCTCTGGTAAGAGGTGCCGTTGCAGTTGAAGACGTACGGGCCGTAGTCGGCCCGGAAGTCCAGGCACGGATGGTCCGTGGCCTGGTTCACGAAGTTGGACAGCACCGGCGTGGCGTTCGCCGGTGCGCCGCTCAGGCTGACCGCGAGCACCGCGCCCGCTCCCGCGGCCGCCAGCTTTGTCAAAAGCATGAGTCCCCCTTTGCAACCGACACTTCTGAGGGATGGTAGGCGTCGCCGTGCTCACGGACCCTCGTCTACACGGAATCGGCACTCGTTCGGGCGGCGCGCCAGGCGTGCACGGCACTTCGCGCCGGGACGTGCCCCGTCCCGGCGCACCCGTGCGCCCGCCGGGAGATGCGGTCGGGCCGGCGCCCCGCGATGGTGGAAGCGCTGAGCACCATCACCGGGACACGATGAGGAATGTGCGCATGGACAAGTCGAAGCTCACCGAACTGACCGCCCGCCGCCAGGCCGAACGCGCGGGCGGCGGTGATCTCGCCGCGGACGACATCGGACGGATTTTCGACACTCTCTTCGGCACGGTGGAGCACGCGGGGACGATCGCCGAGGCGCTCAAGGCCCATGAGACGGTCACCCTGGGCAGCTTCGGCAGCTTTCACGTCGCCGACGGCGCGGCCTCGTTCCGGCCCGGCAAGGCGCTCACCGAGTACTTGCAGGATCGGACCGGATGAGGACGAGCACCGCACGCGTGGTCACCCCGGCACGGTGCCCCGCGGATCCGTCATGGGGCGGCTGACCCTGCGGGCCACGGGTCCGGCCCGCCCCGAGGCGGTCTGGCGGCGCTACGCGTGCGTCGACCAGTGGGCGTCGTGGTCCCCGCAGATCAGGGCTGTGCACACCGCCGGTCGGAGGCTGACCGCCGGGATGAGCGGGACGGTGGAGTCGGTGGTGGGCCTCCGTGTCGCGTTCGTCGTCGATTCCGTCGACGACGACCACCACATCTGGACTTGGCGGGTCCGGCTCGGGGCGGCCGGCCTCCGCCTGCGTCACGACGTGCGGGGGCACGCGGACGGCAGCACGACGAGCCTGACGATGCACGGCCCGTGGCTGGTCGTGCTGGGCTATGCCCCACTTGCTCGACTGGCCCTGCGCCGCCTGGTGCGGCCTTGACCACGGACGCCGGAACGCACGCCGCCGCTTCCCCCGGACGGACGAAGCGGCGCGGACCCGGCCGTCTCGACCGGGTAAGGGAGCCGGGACGGCGCCGTCCGTCTCCGCCTATGGGAACGAGGGCCGGCAGTGCGTGAGATCTTCGTCGCGGCCGGGCGCCGCCCTGGCGCCGACGCACCGCTGCGCGGGCGGGTCGCGGTCGTGACCGGGGCCGCGCGGGGAGTGGGTGAGGCCCTGGCACGGCGCCTTTCCGACGCCGGGATGAGCGTGGCCCTGCTCGGGCGCGAGGCGGAGACCCTTCACCGGGCGGCCGGCCCCTTGCCGAACCGGACCATCTGCGTCGAGGCCGATGTCACCGACCGTGCCGCGCTCGAGAGCGCCGCCGGCCGGGTGGAGCGGGAGCTGGGCCCGGCGAGCGTGGTCGTGGCAAACGCCGGTATCGCGGCCGGTGGCCCGTTCGCCGACACTCCGGCGGAGCTGTGGCAGCGGGTCGTCGACGTCAATCTCGTCGGCGCCGCCAACACCGCCAGAGCCTTCCTCGCTCAATTGGCGCGCACCCAGGGCTACTTCCTCCAGATCGCCTCCACGGCCGCCTTCGGCTCCGCTCCCATGATGAGCGCCTACTGCGCCTCCAAGGCCGGTGCGGAATCGTTCGCCCTGGCGCTGCGCGGCGAGGTCGGACCCGACCACATCGGCGTGGGTGTCGCCTACCTGCACTGGACCGGCACCGACATGGTCGCCGGTATCGACGAGCACCCCGTCCTGAGTGCCCTGCGCCGCAACCAGCCCCGCTTCGCGCGCCGCGTCCACACTCCCGACCAGGTCGCCGACCGGCTCGCCTCCGGCATCGCCCGTCGTGCCCACTCCGTCTACGCCCCGCCCTGGCTGCGCTGGTGCCAGCCGCTGCGGCCGCTCTTCCCGGCGGTCGTCGCCCGGATCACCCGACGCGAGCTGCGGCGCCACTCCCCCTCCGAGCTGGCGGCCGATCTCGGCGTCCTGGGCGCCGGTGGCCGCGCCGACTGGGACGCCTACCGGTCCGCCGACCGCCCACCCGGCCAGCCGTAGGGCCGCGCGCGGCCGGGTCACCGGTCATTCCGGCGCGCAGGACGACCGGGCAGCGGGCAGCTGGTGCGCCCGGACGCCGATGTCATGGCCTCGCCCAGTCGCCGGCCCCGCGTTTGCGGGGACCGCACCAGGTGACCCGGAGCAGCGCCGCGTCGAGCGGCGCACCGAGGATCGCCGGATGGGATGGGCTCCGCGCCATGAGCGATGAAGGACGACGCAGGGGCGGACGGCCGACCCGGCGGCTGCGGGAGACGGCGGCCGAGGTGTTCGGCTGGGACGAGCTGCGTCCGGAGCAGCTCACCGCCATGCGGTGGGTGCTGGAGGGGCGGGACGCCCTCGTCGTCATGCCGACCGGATCCGGCAAGTCCGCCGTGTACCAGGTTCCCGCTCTGCTGCTGCCCCGGCCGGTGGTGGTCGTGTCGCCCCTGCTCGCGCTGCAGCGGGACCAGATCGCCGGGCTGCCCGGTGGCGAGAGCGGTCCGGGCGCCGTGGCCGTGAACTCCGACCTCAGCGCGGGCGAGGCCGACGCCGCCTGGGAAGCGGTCCGGGACGGCGCCGCGCGGTACGTCTACCTGTCCCCCGAGCAACTTGCCAACGACCAGGTCGTGCGGCGGCTGGCCGAGGTGCGCCCCAGCCTCTTCGTGGTGGACGAGGCCCAGTGCGTGTCGTCCTGGGGGCATGACTTCCGGCCCGACTACCTGCGCCTCGGCCAGGCGGCACGGCGTCTGGGCCGGCCGCCCGTGCTCGCGCTCACCGCGACCGCCGCCCCTCCGGTACGGCAGGACATCGTCGAACGGCTGGACATGGACCGGCCGCGGCAGCTCGTCACCGGATTCGACCGCCCCAACATCAGACTCGAGGCCCGCCGCCATCTGGACGACGCCGAGCGCCGGCGCGTGGTCGTCGAGGAGGCGGCCGCCGCTCCGAAGCCGGGCATCGTCTACGCGGCGACACGGAAGGACAGCGAGTCGTACGCCGCGGAGCTGGCCTCGCTCGGGTTCGCCGCCGAGGCGTACCACGCGGGCCTGCGCGCCGCCGAACGCCGACGCGTGCACGAGGCGTTCCTGGCGGGCGACTCGGACGTCGTGGTGGCCACCTCGGCCTTCGGCATGGGGATCGACAAGGAGAACGTCCGGTTCGTGCTGCACGCCTCCCTCCCCGGCTCCCTGGACGCCTACTACCAGGAGATCGGGCGCTGCGGCCGCGACGGGCGGCCCGCCCTCGCCGTACTGCACTACCGGGCCGAGGACACGGGGATGCAGGCGTACTTCAGCAGCCGCACGGTCAGGCCGGAATCCGTGGGCGCGGTCGCGCGGGCGGTCCACGACAGCTCCGGTGACCCCCCGGGCCTCGATGAACTGCGCCGCGACGTCGGCATGTCCCGCGCCCGGGTCACCACGGCCGTGAACCTGCTGGAGGAAGCCGGTGCCGTGGTCACGGACGTCTCGGGCGCCGTCCGGCCGGCCTCCGGCATGAAGCCTTCGAGTGCGGTGCGCCGGGCCGCGGACAGCGCGGAGGCCCACAAGCGGATGGACCGGTCGAGGGTGGACATGGCCCGGGCGTACGCCGAGGCGACCGGCTGCCGGCGGCGCTTCCTCCTCGGCTACTTCGGCGAGCAGTACGAGTCGGCGTGCGGCAACTGCGACGTGTGCGACGAGCGGGAGTCCCGTGGCGATGACGGGGCGCGTGCCGAGCGGCCGTCGCACGTCGGCGCGTATCCGGCCGGGGCCCCGGTGCGGCACGCCCGGTGGGGCCGCGGCACCGTGCTGAGTGAGGACGGGGACCGCATCACCGTGCTCTTCGACGAGGTCGGCTACCGGACGCTCTCCCTGGACGCCCTGGCCGGCCGGGAGCGGCTGCTCACGGTGGTATGTGAGCCCGGCGAGCAGTGACCGGCGGCCGGGTGGCGCTCTTCCGCGGCCGGCCGAGACTGCCCCGGGTGGCACGAGTGCGGGGCGGTGAACAGCTCCCGGGCCCCGACGAGGTCGAGCAGCCGCTCGACGGCCGGGCCGACGGCACGGATCGTGATCGTCTTGCCCTGGCGGAGGGCATGCTGCCGCAGCTCCAGCAGGACGCTGAGGCCGGCACAGTCGCAGAAGCCGAGCCTGCTCAGGTCCAGGTCGAGGCCGCAGGCCGAGTCGGCGAGCGCGGTGTGCAACTGGCGGTGCAGATACCGGCCGGCGTTGAGGTCGAGCTCCCCGCGGACCGTCACACGAGTGCGGCATCCGCTCGACGCGTAGGTGGCGACCACCAGGCCGGGCGGCACCGAACCACGGGCGTCGTCCGCGCCCGCTGCGGGGCGGCCCCGCGTCATGAGGGGCTTTCCGTGATGGGCCGGCTCGTACATGGCTCCCTCCGTCATCCGCTCGACGCCTTGCTCGAGATCCAAAGTACGCCAATCGATGCCTGAAAAAAAGTACGTGTTTTTGGATGCCTGAAGCATCGCACCGTAAACTTGAAACATGGATGGAGTGCCCGAGCCACACAGCGGATGGACGTTCCTGACGAACCATGCCCGCGTACTGGCTGCCATCGCGGACAACCACAACGCCCGCATCCGCGATATCGCCGCCCACTGCCGGCTCACCGAGCGCGCGGTGCAGAAGATCATCACCGACCTGGAGCAGGACGGATACCTCTCCCACACCCGGCAGGGACGCAGCAACGCCTACCGGATCGACCCGACCAGGGTCCTGCGGCACCCGGCGGAGGCCGGGATCGGGCTGACCGTGGCCTCGCTGCTGTCGCTGCTCGCCCAGGACGAAGCGGACCGAACGGTGAACACTGACTAGACGGGTTCACTCGGACCACGCGGGAACGGTCCCGGAGGTGACAGCCATGCGCGCTTCGCTGATACAGCTGTCCGTGGACTCGTCGGACTCCGCCGACGAGCGCCGCCACAGAGCGGCTTCCCTGGCCGGCGGCCGCAAGGGTGACGATCTGGTGGTGCTGCCGGAGCTGTGGGCGGCCGGCGCCTGGTCGTACGACGGCTGGGAGCACGACGCCGAAGGGGTCGACGGCCCGACGGCGCGGGCCATGTCCGCCGCCGCCCGCCGGGCCCGGGTGTGGCTCCACGCCGGCTCGATCGTGGAGCGGAACGGGGACGGGACGCTGTACAACACCGCTCTCCTCTTCGACCGGGACGGCGAACTGCGCGGCCGCTACCGCAAGATCCATCGCTACGGCTTCGACACCGGCGAGGCGACCCTGATGGGCGGCGGTGCGGACATCGTCACCGTGCCGACCGACTTCGGTGTGGTCGGCCTCGCCATCTGCTACGACCTCCGCTTTCCCGAGCTCTTCCGGGGCCTGCTCGATGCGGGCGCGGAGCTGATCGTGGTCCCCGCGGCATGGCCCGCGGCCCGCCTCGGCCACTGGCAACTCCTCACGCGCACCCGGGCCCTGGAGGAGCAGGTGTTCCTCCTGGCCTGCTGCGCGGCGGGCACGCACGCCGGTATGCGGCAGGCCGGACACAGCGTGGCCGTCGACCCGTGGGGAACCGTCCTCGGTGCGGCAGGCACCGAGGAGGAGACACTGACGGTGGACTTCGACATGACCCGGGTCGCCGGGATCCGCTCCGAACTCCCCGTCCTGCGCGATCGCGTCCTGGGCATCGAGGCTCCCGAAAGGCCTCGAATCCGCTGACGGGCCGCGGGCGGGGCACCGCCGGCGGACCGGCGTCGACCGGGCGTGGCCGATCACGACGGGATCCGATTCGGCCATTGCGGCAGCGCGTCGCTCACAGGGCGGAGGCCGGAATCACCCGGGACGGCCGTCCGGCGCGTCCACATCTTTCTGCCAAGTTTCCTGTGACGGCCCCAAAGCCGCGGGCCCTGAACGTTAGGTTTCCCGTCCGAGAGCGCCCGGAAGGGCGACTCCACCGGAAGGAACGGGATTTGCGCACTCGGTACGCCCTCTTCGTGATGCTCGCCGCCGCTGGGCTCGTCGCGAACGGCCCCACCGCCCTGGCCGTCGAGAAGGACGCGAGGCCCGCGGCCCGTCCGTGCGGACCGCTGCGGCTGACGAGTTCACTGCCGGAGCCCCCCGCGGGCATGGCGGTCCAGCAGGACGTCTCGGTCGGAGCGGACTGCGCCCCGCGGCTCGGCGCGGTGCGGCTGGTGCCGGTCGACCGGGCCAGGAGCGGCATCCCGGAGGGACGACGGCCCACCGCGACCAGCACGACGGACGGCTCCCATCACGTGTCGAGCTGGAACGAGATGTACGACTGCTGCAACATCCGGATGACCGGTCTGTACACGACGTCCGACTGGACCACCGGCGGCAGCCGGGTCGTCAGCGCCGCCACCGATGCCACCGAGCAGCACAACCGGGAGCCCTGGAACGCCGGTTGGTCCGCGGCATCGGCCGCGCACGGCACCGACTGCACCGCCGACTGCGCGGACTCCCGCTCCGAGGCGCACGCGGACTTCACCTACCGGGGCATCTTCGACGCGACCGGGAACTGGTACGCCAACAGCCACCACTCCTACGTGGGCCTCCATGCCGACGGCACCGTCACCTGCCGATTCGACGTGGTGCTGCGGCACACCTTCGTCGGCTGGAACTGGCGGCACGGCTGCGCCTGACCCGCCCCGAGAGCCGGTCGCACGGCCGAGGTGTCAGCGGTGGTTCAGCACGTCGGCGGAGTCATGCCGGGCGCAGGCCTCGTGCCGCGCATGCGTCGATGGCGGGACGCGCGAGCCGGAACTAGTATCGGTCGCGGCGCGCCCCCAGCGCCGTCAGCGACTGCCCCTGGCCTGCCGCTCCGCAGGAGGTCCGCCATGGCGACGCTGCTGTCCGTCAACACAGGCAAGCCCGAAGACGTCTCCTGGCAGGGCAGAACCGTTCACACCGGGGCATGGAAATCCGCCGTGCGGGGACCTCGAATGGTTCGTCGGCTGAACATCGAGGGGGACGGCCAGGGGGACCTGGCGGGTCACGGTGGCGAGATGCGCGCCGTACTCGTCTACCAGCTGCAGTCCTACCAGTACTGGCGGGACGAGCTCGGCCGTGACGACCTGGTCTTCGGCATGTTCGGGGAGAACTTCACCGTCGACGGTCTGCCCGACCACGAGGTGTGCATCGGCGACCGGTATCGCATCGGCGAAGCCGAGTTCGAAGTCACCCAGCCTCGTGTCACCTGCTATCGAGTCGGCATGCGCCTGGGTGAACCCGCCATGGCCGCCCTCCTGGTCGCGCACCACCGTCCCGGCTTCTACCTGCGGGTCATCACCGAGGGGCACGTCCAGGCCGGCGACGACATCCTGCTCGTCCGCAAGGGCCCGGAGGAACTCAGTGTCGCCGACACCGACGCGCTGCTCTACCTCCCCGACCGCGATCCCGCGAAGCTGCGCAGGGCACTGAACATCCCCGCGCTGAGTCCCGGATGGCAGCGGTCCTTCCGCGAACTCGCCGACGCTCCGCCACCCGGGCGGCAAACGGGACCGCCGGGCGAGCACGCCGGTGCGCGGCGCCCCGCGGAGGCCTCGGGGTGGCCCGGCTTCAAGCGCATGCGCGTGGCCCGTATCGTGCCCGAGACCCCCGCCATCTCCTCGGTCTACCTGGACAGTGCTGACGGCACTCCCCTGCCCGGGGCCCGCGCGGGCCAGTATCTCTCCGTCCGGGTCCCGATCGGCGATGCCGGACCGGTGGTGCGCAGTTACTCGCTCTCCTCCGCGCCCACGGCCCGCTTCTACCGCATCAGCGTCAAGCACGAGCCGCACGGGAGGCTCAGCGGCTACATCCATGCCGTGCTCCGGCCGGGGGACCTTGTGGACGTCGCGAGCCCGCGCGGGTCGTTCGTGCTCGCCCGGAGCACGCGGCCGATCGTCCTCGCCTCCGCGGGCATCGGCGCGACCCCTCTGCTGGCCATGCTGCACCAACTCGCCGACGCACGGGATCCCCGTCCCGTCTGGTGGATCCACACCGCCCGCGACCGCGCCCACCACGCTTTCGCGGAGGAGACCCGCACGCTCCTGGCACAGCTCCCCTACGCGCGCGAGCACATCCACTACACCGCGGCCACGGCCTCGCGTCCCGACGAACCCGGATTCACCCGGGGCCGTCCCACCGCACGGTCACTGGGGGCCATGGGCATCCCCGCCGACGCCGACGCCTATCTCTGCGGACCGCTCGCCTTCATGGACGACCTCAGCGGCTTCCTGCGCGATCACGGCCTGCGAGCCGAGCGGATCCACACCGAGCGGTTCGGCGCCCTGCCCGCCATCAATCCGGGCGTGACAGCCGCTGCCGCGGTCCGGCCGCACCAGCCGCCCGGCCCTGCCGGCACGGGCCCGCTCGTCACCTTCGCGCGGAGCGCGATGAGCACCCGGTGGTCACCGGTTCACGCCTCGCTCCTCGGGCTCGCAGAGGCCTGCGACATCCCCACCCGCTGGTCCTGCCGCACCGGCGTCTGCCACACGTGCGTCACCCCCCTCATGGCCGGCGACATCACGTACACCACCCAGCCCCTGGAGCTCCCCGAGGCCGGCACCGTCCTCGTCTGCTGCAGCGCTCCGATCAGTGAGGTGGTCCTCGATCTGTAGTCGGCCGGCCGTCCCGGAAACCGGGACACCGTCACGAAGGCTCACACGTCTCGAGGTGGTCGGCGCGACCGTGCGGGCCGAGGTATCCCTCACCGACCGTCCTGACCGTGAGTGGCGCGAGCGTGGAGCACAGGCTTGCCGAGCCGTCCTGGTAGACGACCATCACACTCGTCGAGCCGGCACAGTCGTTGGCGGCTTGCGTGTACCGCCAGCTCTGGTACATCGCTACGCAGGACGGGGCGGCCTCAGCCCTCCCGGGCGCGGCCGCGCCCGGCACCGCGAGGAGGATGGGAAGGGTCAGAGAAGCTGCACAGACAGCCGTCAGAATCCCGCCCGGGGACAACTTTCGCGTGCCTTCGCTCCTGGGTTCCATGCCGGGGAGCCTCGCAATGACACGGCACCCGACGCAACGCGCCGGATGTCTTCCGGGCAGCACCGTCTTTCCTCGACGAAGCGCTGTGACCTGGAGGAAGAGCACGCTCCGGTCACCGTCGGCGGAGAACGCGCTTCAACCACTTCGGTGCAGGGCGAGGGAGTCGTCCTCGTCTCGGCAGGCAGCGGCCCGCCGTCGGCGGTGGGGCGGTCCGCCGTCTGAAAGAGGTCGTCCTCGCGTTTTGACCTGTATCGGCCGTCACCGCACCGGACCACCCTGGGTGAGCCTCGGCGGCCAGGTGGCGGTCTGCGATGCGCACACGCGAGCGGTCCGCCAGTCTCCGGAGTGAGTGAGTGATGGCGATGCGGGCAGACCGAGTGGGGAGGGGATAGGGATGGGGTCCCTGCCCAGCTGGTGTGAGAGAGGTGCCGTCCATGGCCGACGAGGCCCTGCTGTTCGTTCTCCCGGAGCGTCATCCGCGTCTGGGTGCGGCCTTGTCCGCGGTCGGCGAGTTGGAGTGTGCCGACAGCCCCGCGGTGCTGGGCTGGCTGCACGCCCACGGGATCCCCGCCTCCTCCGAGCACGTCAGGATCCTGCCCGCCGGAGCCGAGGTGCTCGTTCCGGAGGAGGCGGAGCGGCTGCCGGTCCCCCTCAGCGAGGAGGAGACACTGCGGGTCGAGCACGCCTGTGCGCCCCGGTCCGTGACGGACCTGGAGTCCGAGCTGCTGACTTTCCGGGACACCACCCAGGACTGGCAGTCGCTGGTCCACCGCGCCCTCACCGCCGGTATCCCCGCGCCGCGCATCGCGCAGCTCACCGGGCTGGATCCGCGGGACATCGTCCAGGCCGTCGGCGACTGACCGGGCGGCCCGGCGCGGAGCACGCGGTGCCTGTGCGGGCGAGCGGGCCGCCCAGGCCGGTCAGCCGGGGTCCGTGCGGCCGAACAGGCCCGCGTGGCCCGGCGGCAGCTGTGTGAGGAGGCGGCGCAGCAGTGCGTGGTCCGCCACCTCGGCCAGCGTGGGCAGTACGGCGTCGATCTCGCGTCTGGCCTCGGCGAGGTCCTCGTGGCTGCGGTCGGCCACGGCCTCGACGAACGACGCGGGTGTCAGGGGTTCGCTGGCCGGCTCGCTCGCGGTCAGCAGTGCTCCGCAGCCTCCGGGCAGGAGCGCGGCCAGGTCCGTGCGGTCGTCGCCCACGAGGTGGGCGCCGAGGACCTCCAGGACGTTCCGCACGGCCCTGGCCCCCTGTTGGGGTCTGTCGTAGCCGGCGCGTTCGTTGACCTGGGTGAGGAAGGTGTCCAGAGTCCAGTTCATGACGGCCTCCTGTCGTGGTTCCCGCTGTCGTGGTTCTCTTCGCCGCGGCGGCCGGGGCGGTCCGGTCGCCGTGTCTTCACGAAGCAGACGGGACATCACGCGGGTGCGGCGTCGTGGATCAAGCGGTGGACGTTGGCGACACTGCCGCATCGCGCCGTCAGCAACTCGGCCTCCGTCCTGGCGAAACCGGTGCCGAGTTCCTCCCGGCACTGCCGACTGAGGCTCTGGCGCACCCGGTTGACCAGGGTGCGCTCCTCCGCGTCCGTGTGGCGGGCGGTGACGGAGGCCAACTGCTGGAGCCTCCAGTCCCATTCGACGGAGCCGATCCGGCGTACCTGGAGGAGCGCGAAGAGAACCTTGACGGCCTCCTGGTGCGCGGCCTCGACGTGTTCGACGGTGTCGGCGTCCTCGAAGGACAGCAGGACGGGGTGGACCGAGGCCCTCTCGGCCTCACCGTGCGCGATCATCAGGTGCGCGAAATCGTGGAGCGCGCCCTGGCGGTCGGCCGCCGTGCTGCGCATCAGGCGGAGCAGATCTTCCATCGTCCGGTGATCCTCGAGGATCAGCTCGACGACGTCCTGAGTCGGCGTCATGGGATGCGCCTCCCTGTCGGAGTGACTTTCACATCCCGTTACCCGCGCTCCCGGCTGGAATACTCCCTATACCCCGTTTGCCCGATTCTGCCTGATCGGTGCCCCCGCCATGGCCCCGGAAGCCCCGGCACCCCGGCCGGCGAACTGGGCGAGGGCCTCGGCAGACCGGTGGCGGTTGGCCCGCAGACGGCGGAGGTAGGACCGGGCCATGGGGCCCGGGGGCACGCCGCGGGCGAAGGCCAGCATGTTGCGCTCACCGGCGTTGTAACCCAGGGCGAGGAGTTCGTCCCGGCGGTAGCGGCGCACATGCCGCCGCGGCAGCCGCCGGTCGAGGTCCTTCAGGTGCAGCGCCGCCGCCCGCACGGCGAACGCGGGGTCGTCGCGCAGGTCCTTCCACCGGCCCGTCAGGCCGTGCGCCCGCCGGACCTGTTCGAACGTCGCCCGGTGCATGTTGGCGACACCGAAGGAGGCTTCGGGCTTCCACCAGTGCCACAGCCGCTCCAGCAGCGGGTGGTGCGGCTTGTACGCCTCGTTGTGGAGCACGCCCATCAGCAGCAGCGCCGGCACTCCCGCCTCCTCGGCGCAGCGCACGACGAGGCCGGCGTAGTCGCCCGGGTCGTAACCGCCCGGCCGCAGCGGCGGTGTCGGGGCGTCGCCCCGGTCGGCCGGCCCGGACGATTCCCCCGACGCCGCGATCGCTTCCCGCGTCATCCCTGCCCACTCTCCCTGGTCTCCTCGACGGACGCGGCGACCCGCCCGTGCTCCGCCGTCGTGACGTCCGCTTGCCCGCGCGGCGGACCCTCAATCCGACGCGACGGGCGGGCATACGACGGTCCCCGGCCCCGCGGGGACGCGGGGCCGGGGACCGAAGGGTGAGCGAGGGGAAGCGGCTACGGGGCGGCCACGGAGGAGCCGGCCGTGGCGGGGACGCCGTCGTCCGCCGATCCGGTCTCGCCGTCGTCCAGGGAGACGTCCTTGGTCTCCTCGCCGAGGAACAGCGCGATCAGCGTCAGCACCGCCATGGCGGAGAGGTAGACGCCGACCAGCCAGGGTGAGCCGTCGCCGGCCTGCCACAGCGCCACCGCGATGAACGGGGCGACGGCCGCCCCGAGGATCGAGCTGACGTTGTACGAGATGCCGGACCCGGTGTAGCGCACGCTCGTCGGGAAGAGCTCGGGCAGGAGCGCGCCCATCGGGCCGAACGTCATGCCCATCAGCGTGAAGCCGAGCACGAGCCACAGCACGACGCCGAGGGTGCCGAGGCCGATCAGAGGGACCCAGACCAGCCCGAAGACCACGATGGCGGCGGTGATCCACATCAGGGTGGTCCGCCGGCCGTACTTGTCGGCGAGCGGGCCGGAGACCAGGGTGAACACGGCGAAGAACAGCACGCCGAAGATCATCATCAGGACGAACGTGGTGTAGCTGTAGCCCAGGCCGGGCACGGCTGCGCTCTCGGGGGTGCGGCCGTAGCTCAGGGAGAACGTTGTCATCAGATAGAAGAGCACGTACGTGGCCAGCATGAAGAAGGTGCCGAGGATCAGCTGCTTCCAGTGGCCGCGGACCACGGCGGCCAGCGGAAGCTTGCGCACCTTTCCCGCCTCGCGGGTCTTCGCGAACACCGCGGACTCGACGAGCCGCGAGCGCACCCACAGGCCGATGGCGACCATCACGGCGGAGAACAGGAACGGGATGCGCCAGCCCCAGCTCAGGAAGGCGTCCGAGGGCTGTGTGGGATCGCCCCCGGTCGCGGACGGGAGCAGGGCTCCGATGATCAGGAACAGGCCGTTGCCGATGATGAAGCCGAGCGGGGCTCCCAGTTGCGGGAAGGTGCCGTACAGGGCGCGCTTGCCGCGGGGCGCGTTCTCGGTCGCGACCAGCGCGGCACCGCTCCACTCGCCGCCGAGCGCGAAGCCCTGCGCGAGCCGCATGAGGACGAGCAGCGCGGTGGCGATCCAGCCGGCCTGGGCGTAGGTGGGGAGCACGCCGATCAGCAGCGTGGCGAGGCCCATCGTCAGCAGCGAGACGACGAGTGTCCGCTTGCGGCCGAGGCGGTCGCCGAGGTGTCCGAAGAAGATGGCGCCGATCGGGCGGGCGACCATCGCGGCGCCGAAGACCGCGAAGGACGACAGCAGCGCCGTGGCCGGGTCGCCGCCGGGGAAGAAGAGGGAGGGGAAGACCAGGACGGCGGCGGTCGCGTAGACGTAGAAGTCGTAGAACTCGATCGTCGTGCCGATGAGACTGGCGATGAGGACGCGGGACCGCGGATTGACGGGTGTCTGGGCGGAGCCGGTGGCTGGTGCGGGCATTGCTCGGTCTTTCGCGCGCGAGGTGGAGATCGGTTGCCGAAGGCCCGGATCCCGCACGCATCCCCTCGCCGAAAGACCGTGCGAACTGTACGGGCGATGTAAACGATCTCACTCGTCTTGCTTTCTGAAAAGCAAGTACCACGATGTGAGATGCGGGTGCTCCTCCGGTTCGCGGGCGGGACGGCACGGCCCGACGGTTCGGGTGGCGGCAGGGGTGGACCCGAGCCGTGGGCAGGGCCGATGGTGGGCGGCATGAATGATCACCACAGGCCGGCCGCGGCAACCGGTTCACGAGGCTCCACCAGTGACGTGACTCCCGGGGCGGACGAGGCCGGGGAAGTCCGCCGTTTCTGGGGCCGGCTCGGGATTCCCGGGCTGATCGACGTCCACACGCACTTCATGCCCGAGCGTGTCCTGCACAAGGTCTGGGACTACTTCGACACTCAGGGACCGCTCACCGCCGGGCTCGAGTGGCCGATCGCCTACCGGAGGGCGGAGGAGGAACGGACCTCCCTGCTGCGGGCGTTCGGTGTCCGGGCCTTCACGGCGATGCTCTATCCGCACAAGCCCGGAATGGCCCGGTGGCTGAACGGCTGGGCGGCCGACTTCGCCCGCCGCACCCCCGACTGCCTGCACACCGCCACGCTCTTCCCCGAGCCGGGCGCAGAGACCTACGTCCGTCAGGCCGTCGAGGCGGGCGCCCGCGTGTTCAAGGCGCATGTGCAGGTCGGGGCGTACGACCCGGCCGACCCGCTGCTCCAGCCGGCCTGGGGAGTGCTGGCCGAGGCCGGGGTTCCCGTGGTGATCCACTGCGGTTCCGGGCCGGCACCGGGCAGGCACACCGGCCCCGGGCCGATCGCACGGGTACTGGCACGGCATCCTCGGCTGCGGCTGATCGTCGCGCATCTGGGCATGCCCGAGTACGAGGAGTTCCTCGGTCTCGCCGAGCGGTACGAGCAGGTGCGGCTGGACACGACGATGGCGTTCACCGACTTCACCGAAGAGCTCATGCCGTTCCCGCGCCGGGCCCTGCCCGGGCTCGCCCGGCTCGGCGACCGCGTCCTGCTCGGCTCCGACTTCCCCAACATCCCTTACACGTACGCGCACCAGTTGCACGCCCTGGAGCGGCTCGGTCTCGGCGAGGAGTGGCTCCGGGCGGTGTGCCACGGCAACGCGGCGAAGCTGTTCGGGCTGTGAGCATGATGGATGTGCCGTGGTCGCTCCGTGGCGCGAGGGCCGTCCCCCGGCCCGGCCCCGCCGGGCGGCGCGCACCGCCGCGCCTCGGGCCCGGCGGTGGAGGCGGCGGGCGGCCTCCTTACGTGCTCTGCTGAGAGGGACGCCCCTGCGGCGAGGGAAGGGAGCGGGGCCGATGAGCCGAGCCGAGCAGCGCCCGCAGTGGGCGACGGACCGCGCGGAGAGCACCGTCGCGGAGCCGAGCGGGTTGCTGGACCTGCTGGGTGTCGCGGCGGTGCTGGTGGAGGCCGACGGCCGGATCGACATGTGGAGCCCGCAGGCCGAGGAGCTGTTCGGCTACACCGGCGAGGAAGCGGTCGGGCAGTACGCGGCGCCGCTGCTCCTGCACCCCGAGCACCGCGACGCGGCGATCACGCTCTTCGCCGAGGTGATGGCGTCCGGCCGGGGCTGGGCGGGGGCGTTCCCCGTCCGGCACAAGGACGGCCGTACCCGGATGGTGGAGTTCCGCAACATGCGGCTGACGGACAACCTGGGCGATCACTACGCCCTGGGGCTCGCCACCGACCGGGCCACCCTGCGACAGGTGGAACGCAAGGTGGCCCTGTCCACCCGGCTGGTCACCCAGGCGCCGGTCGGGCTGTCCGTCCTGGACAACGAACTGAGGTACCTGGCCGTCAATCCGGCCATGGCACAGATGCACGGGTGGCCCGAGGCCGAACACCTCGGCCGGAGGTTCCGGGACGTCCTGCCCGGTGATCCGTTCCGGAGTGCCGAGTCCGCGATGCGGGAGGTCCTGGCGACCGGCGTGCCCATGGTGGACCGGCAGGTGGTGGGCCGCACCGCGGCCGACCCGGACAACGACCACGCCTGGGCGGTCTCGCTCTACCGGCTGGAGGACACGCACGGGCACGTGCTGGGCATCGCCAACGTGGTCATCGACGTCACCGACCGCTACGAGGCCGGCCGGAGGGCCGACCGGGCGCAGCAGCGGCTGCGGCTGATGGCGAACGGCTCGGCCCACATCGGCACGACCCTGGAGGTGGAGCGGACGGCCCGGGAACTGGCCGACGTCGTGGTACCGGGCCTGGCCGACATGGTCGCGGTGGACCTCCTGGACTCCGTCCTGCAGACGGGCCGCACGGAGCTGGGCGAGGGTCCCGCCCAGTTCCGCGCCCTCGCGGTCAAGACCGCCTACCCCACCGACGCCGCCGAGGCGATCGTCCCGCCCGGCTCCCTCACCACGTACCACGCCGACCATCCGGCGGCCCACTGCGTCCGCACCCGTAGGCCCCAGCTGATCACCCATGTGGGCAGCGGCGGCCACGACCGCATCGCCGCCGACTCCGAGAAGGCCGGCCTGCTCGCCCGGGCCGGTGTGCACACCGACATGGCCATCCCGCTCATCGCCCGCGACAACATCATCGGCGTCATGGGTCTGGCCCGCGCGCGCAACCCGCAGCCGTTCGACGAGGACGATCTCGCCCTGGCCTGCGAGCTCGCCTCCACCGCCGCGCTGAGCATCGACAACGCCGTCCTGCACGAGCACATACGCAGCGCGGCCGAGACCCTCCAGCGCAGCCTGCTCCCGCAGCTCCCGGCCCGCCATCCCGGCCTGGAGGTGGCCGCGCGATACCGGCCCGCCCAGGCCTTCAGCCAGGTGGGCGGCGACTGGTACGACGTGATCCCCCTCGACGGCGACCGGACCGTCCTCACCGTGGGCGACGTCATGGGCAGCGGGATCGACGCCGCCACCACCATGGGCCGCCTGCGCACCGCCACCTCCACCCTCGCCGACCTGGACCTCGACCCCGCCCGCGTCCTCACCCACCTCGACAGGATCACCCTGGGTCTCGACCCCTACATCGCGACCTGCCTCTACGCCGTCTACGACCCCCGTCGTACCCGGCTCCACCTGGCTTCCGCCGGGCACCTGCCCCCGGCCCTGATCCGGGCCGGACGGCCGCCCGAACTGCTGGACCTGCCCACCGGTCTTCCGCTGGGGGTCGGCGGCGCGCCCTTCGACACCACGACCCTCACCCTGGAGCCCGGCGACCAACTGGTTCTCTACACCGACGGCCTGATCGAGACCCGCGACGACGCGATCGACGTCCGTCTCGACGCCCTGCTGCGCCTGCTGGCGGAGCCGGGCCGCACCGTGGAGGAGACCTGCGACCGGCTCCTGCGGCGGCTGCGGCACTCGACCGGCCACGACGACGTCGCCCTGCTCATCGCCCGCGCCCAGCCTCTGACGCCATAGCCGCTACCGGGGGCGCGAGCGCGTCCCGCACGCGCCGGGGTGCGTCCGAGTGCCCGGCCTCCGTGAACCTCCGGGCGCCCGGCCGATCAGCCCCCGGCCGGGTACGTCCGCGCCGCCGGCACGGGTGCGCCGGTCGGTTGTGCCGCCTCGTCCCGTGCCACGGCGCGGGCGCCTGTCGGCACGGTGAGGACGGCGAGGCACATGACGACGAGCGCGATGCCGGTCCATCCGGCCACGGGGAGGCGTTCGCCCACGACCAGGACGGCGAGGACGGCGGCGACGGCCGGTTCGAGCAGGGACAGGGTGGTGGCCGTGCTGGCCGGGACGTGCGCGAGCCCCCAGCCGAACAGGACGTAGCCGGCGAACATCGGCACCAGCGCCATGTAGACGCCGACGGCCGCGTCGGGCCACGAGTGAACGAGCGGGCCGCCGGTCGCCAGCAGGACGGGGACCAGGAGCAGGCCGCCGAGGCCGAACACGGCGCCCATCGCCGCGCGCGAGGGGATCCCGCTGGTGATCAGCCGGTGCGCGGCCCAGGAGTAGAGGGCGTAGGTCGCGGCGGCGACGAGTCCCAGGCCGACCCCGAGCAGCGTGCCCGCCATGGACCGCCGTCCCGCGCCGTCGGAGGCGTGAGCGGCTTCCGCGACGCACAGCAGGGCGGTGCCGAGCAGGCCGAGGAAGGCGGCGAACATCCAGCGGCGGGTGAGCCGGCGGCGGTCCACGACCCGCTCGATCACCGCCGAGGCCAGCGGGGCGGTGCCGATCGACACCACGGTGCCCACGGCGACACCGGCCAGTCGCATGGAGCTGTAGAAGGCCAGGGGGTACACGGCCACCGAGACGGCGCCGAGCAGTACCGTCCCGCGTCGGGCGCGCAGGCGCGGCGCGTTGCGGACGGTCGGCCGCGCCGCGGCGAGGGCCTGGAGGAGCCCGCCGAGCCCCATGGCGACGGCGCCGATGGCCAGTGGGCCGACTTCCGGAGCGAAGGTGGCGGCCGTTCCGGTCGTGCCCCACAGCACGGAGGCGGCCAGCACGCAGAGCGCCCCGGTCCCCGCGGACCGGCCGCGTCCTGCGCCCTTCACAGCCGGTCCAGCAGGCCGGCCGCGAGCGCGCGGGCGTTCCGCAGGCGTGCGTCGTCCCCCTCCAGACCGGCGCGGGCCATGGCGCCCTCCAGGAGGAACGAAAGGTGCTCGGCCGTCGCGTGGGCCTCGTCGGGGCGGCCGGGCAGCAGTTCGTCCAGGTGTCCGGCGAGCAGTCGCTCGACCTCCTCCTTGTGTGCGCGGACCACGGCCCGGCCCTCGTCCCCGGCGGGGAACTCGGCGGCGGCGTTCAGCAGACCGCAGCCGCGGAAGCCCCGCTCGTACGCGAACGCGGCGTGGTCCGTGTACGCGTCGAAAACCGCGAGGACCCCGTCCCGCGGCCCCCGCGCCGAATTCAGCCGCGCCCGGTACAGACCCAGCCACTCCTCGTGCCGGGCGTCGAGATAGGCGCGGACCAGTTCGGCCTTGGAGGAGAAGTTGTTGTACAGGCTCATCTTCGCGACGCCGGCCTCGGCGGTGATCGTGTCGATGCCGGTCGCCGCCACACCGTCGGCGTAGAAGCGCCGGGCCGCCGCCTCCAGCAGCCGCTCCCGCGCGGGGCGGCGCCTTCCACGGGCCGTCGTACTCATGTCGGTCTCGCCCATCGCCATCCAGACTGGGTAGGTAGGTCTACCTAGAATAGAACACGCGTGGAGTCCGCCGCGTCGCGCGGCCACCGCCCGCGACGTGGCAACACAGCGACCGTCGGAAAGTCCGGTTTCACCGGGTCTGGTGGGTACCCGGCGCTCGAAAACCCATCAATCGCTCCGAGGTGAAGGCAATGACCACTGCTCACGGGTCCTCTATGGAGACGCACCCCGACATCGTCGACATGCGCATGCGCCACGAGATGGCAGAACGCGCCACGAGCACCCCCCAAGGGCAAGCCGTCGGCACCCTGGCCTTCCTCACCGGCATCTACATGGCGGCATCACCGTGGATCACCGGGTTCAACGGCCTTTCCACCCTCGCCGTCACCAACCTCATCGTCGGCATCGCCTACGCCCTCCTCATGAGCGGAGGCTTCGGCCGCGCCTACGAACGCACCCACAGCATGGCCTGGGGAGCCTGCATCCTGGGCGTCTGGATGATCATCTCCCCGTGGGTCGTCGCGGGCAACGTCAGCACCACGAAGACCATCGTCAACAACGTCATCACCGGCGCCATCGCCACGCTGCTCGCGCTGGCGGCCACCGCGGCGGCCGGAAAGGCCGAAGCCGGGAAGTCGCGGCACAGCGGCATGACGGCGCCGTACACCTCCGGCCGCTGACCGGACAGCGCATGGCATCCGACAGGCCGGCCCGTCGGGCCGTGGTGACCGGGGCGTCGTCCGGTATCGGTACCGAGTACGCCGCCGCGCTGGCCCGGCGGGGCTGGGACCTGGTACTCGTCGCCCGGCGCGCCGATCGGCTCGACGCGCTGGCCGGGCGGCTGCGCGAGGCCGGGGCCGCGGTGGATCCGCTGGTGGCCGATCTCGCCCGCTCCCCGGACCTCGCGAGGGTCGCGGAGCGGGTGGCCTGCGACGACGTGGCACTCCTCGTCAACAACGCCGGGATCAACGGGTACGGGCCGTTCGCCGAGGTCGACCCCGCCCTGCTCGCCAAGGTGATCGACGTGAACGTCGTGGCGCCGACGGCGCTGACCCGCGCGGCCCTTCCCGGCATGATGGCGCGCGGCCACGGCGCCGTCGTCAACGTCGCCTCACTGCTGGCGTTCGCCGGCGCCCTGCCCCCGGGGCCCCTCCCCCACCGGGCCGTCTACGGAGGCACCAAGGGGTACATGGTGACGTTCACCAGGACCCTCGCCGCCGAGCTGGGCGACTCGCCGGTGCGGGTGCAGGTCGTCTGCCCCGGGCTGACCGCCACCGAGTTCCACCTCGGCACCGGCGAGGCTCCCGTCCCCGGGGAAGCCCGGGTCCACGACGAGGGCGGCATGCCCGCCGCCGACGTGGTCGCGGCCTCCCTCGCCGCCCTGGAGAGCCGGGAGGTGGTGTGCGTGCCCGGGCTGTCCGACCCCGGGCCCCTGATCGGGCTGGCCGACGCGGAACTCGCCCTGCGCGACGGCTCGGGGGCCGCTTTGGCCGCCCGCTACCGCGGCGCGGGGCGCTCGACCGGGTGAGCCGGGGTGCGACCCCTCGCCGCCCCGCTGCGTTCCTCCGGCGCGACACGCCCCGCCGTTACCGGTCTCAGAGCCGGCTGTGCTTGTCGATGTCCTCGGTGAACTCCTCGATCGCCCGTGCGGTGAGCGTCGGCCGGGTGTCGGCGATGGCGGTCAGGTAGTCGTCGGTGGTGGCGGGTCCGCCCTGGCGCCGGGTGACCTCTCGTTCGAACGCCGCCTGGGCGCCCTTGCGCGCCGCGTATTCGATGTCGGCCGGGGTGAACAGTTTGCTGGCCTCCACCAGCCGGGCGAGGTCGACGGCGTCGGTGGCGGCGGCTCTGAGATAGCGGGCCCAGATCGCCGACCGGGCGGTCGGGTCCGGCGGGCCGATGGGGATGACGTAGTCGAACCGGCCCGGTCGCAGGAAAGCCGGGTCGAGGGAGCGAACCGAGTTGGTCGCACAGGCCAGCAGGCGTGCGTCGTGCTCCCGGAAGACGGGGATGAGCTTGAGCAGCTCGTTGGTGACTCCGTGCCCCGGATCGACCGCCTTCCCGGACCGCACGGCGGCGATCTCCTCGACTTCGTCGATGAAGAGTACGACCGAGTCCAGTTCCGCCAGTTCCGCGAACACCTCCCGCAGGGCCGCGGCCAGTCCTTCGCCGGTGTCGGCCGCGAGGCGGGAGGGGAAGAGTTCCACGAACGGCCAGCCGAGCCGCGACGCCACCGCCTTGGCGAAGCTGGTCTTTCCGGTGCCGGGCGGGCCGAACAGCATGACCGCCTTCGGCGGGACGACGCCGTAGCGGTCGGCGAGCACCGGCTCGGTCAGCGGCAGCACGACACGGCGCTCGATGACCTGCTTCTCCCGCTCCATGCCGGCCATCGCGTCCCACAGCCCCTCGGGCAGCATGCGGCCGCCCAGGGCCGCGAGGACGTCGGCGTCGGCGGTCCCCGGCGGTTCGAGTTTCTCGTAGTAGGTGAGGTCGTCGCGGGACTGGTATCCGGAGTTGGCCAGGGCCTTCGTTCCCGCGGCGTGGGCGGGCAGCAGCGCGCTGATGTGACGGACTCCGGCTGCCCGCAGCCGCCGCTCCAGCTCGGCGACGAGCGCGCTGCCGATGCCGCGCTCGCGCCAGCGGGAGGCCAGTGCCACCAGGAGGATCCATCCCCGCCTGGCGTAGGACTGCGCCACGGCCATGCCCACCAGCTCGTCACCGACCACGGCGACGACCGCCGACTGACCGGACTTGGCCGCGGCCATGACCTCGGAGACCGGGAACACCCGGTCCTCGTCGGCCCCGCGGCTCTGGTCCCAGATCTGGATGGCCTGGTCGAGATCGTCCTCGTGATAGTCACGCAGGTGCCATACGGGCATCGTCACCACCACCTCGCTCGGCGCGGAGATCCCATTGTCCGCCGCGGGAGTGAGCGGTGACGAGCCAGGCCGCGGCGCTGTGTGCGACGCGGTCCGTGCCACCTGGCGCCCGGGCAGCCGTGGGCGGCCGGGTTCCGGGATCGTCCGGGCGCCCGATAGCCTGCACGTCCATGACTCGTAGTTGGACTCTGCCGCTGCTGCTCGGGCTCTGCGGTGCGGTGATCGCGACCGGGCTGTTCCTCGGCAGGGGCCCCGGCGCGGCCGGACCGGTCCTGCTGTGGTTCGTGCTGCTTGCGGTCGTGTACTCGCCCGTGGTCTTCCCGCGGTCGGTCAGTGCGCGGGAGGCCCGGAGTCGCAGCACGGCCGACGGCCGACCGGTCGTCTTCTGGCGGCCCGGCTGCAAGTACTGCCTGCGGCTGCGATTCCGGCTGGGTCGCGACGCGGGCCGGTTGCACTGGGTGGACATCTGGCGTGACCCGGCGGGAGCGGCGGCGGTCAGGGCGGTGAACGGCGGCGACGAGACCGTGCCGACCGTCGTCCTCGCGGGCCGCCCGTACGTCAACCCCGATCCCGGCTGGCTGCGCGATCAGCTCTCCGCCGCCGTTCGAGACGGCGGGACGGCGGCGGACTCGGCAGGCCGCCCGTAGTCGGCGGCGGGTCGACGACGGCCGCCGGGAGACTCCACCGCCAGGAGCGGGTGGCGCCGCGGTCAGCCGGCCGGCGGGGCCGGGCGGAGGGTGAAGACCTGGTCGAGGCCGACCATCGTGAGGACTCTCAGCAGGTGGGGCGGGACCGCGGTCAGGACGATGCCGGCGTCCGCCGCCCCGGCGTACTGGCGTGCCGCGAGCAGGACGGTGATGCCGGTGGAGTCGCAGAACTCCAGGCCGGACAGGTCGAGGTCCAGGCACTGGCCCGGCTTCAGGGCGAGGGACGCGACCTCGCGCCGCAGAACGGCGGCCTGCGCGTGGTCGAGTTCACCGGCCACGTGCAGGACGGGTCCGGCGGTGGCGTCGCGGTGCGTGACGGTCAGCGGGGTCATCGTGGGTGCTTCGTCACCGGCTGGGGGTGGGCTGCCGGGGTGGGGGCTTCGGGTCCCGGGGCTCCGATGGCGAACAGGGCCGTGTCGTCGTCGAGGCCGTCGCCGAAACCTTTCAGCAGTTCGGTCAGCGCGGCGATCAGCGCCTGCGGGGCGGCCGACGCGTGGTCGGCGGCGAAGGCGAGCAGGCCCTCCTCGCCGTAGAGACTGTCGCGGGTGGGACCGGTGCGGGCCTCGGTGAGACCGTCGGTGTAGAGCAGGAGCGTGTCACCCGGGGCCAGGGTCGTCCTGGCGGTGGTGAAGGGCGCGGTGGGCAGGGCGCCGACGAGCAGGCCGCCGGGGGTGCACAGGAACTCGGCACGGCCGTCGGCTCGCATGACGAGCGCCGGAGGGTGACCGCCGGAGGCCAGCTCGACGGTCGTGTGCCCGTCGCCGGCGCCCGGTTCGAGGATGCCGAAGACGCAGGTGCAGTACCGGGGGTCGCCACCCGCCGTGTACCGGTCGTGCAGGACGGTGTTCAGGGTCGTCAGCACGGCGGCGGGCTCGGGGGTGTGGTGGGCGGCGGCGCGCAGGGTGTAGCGGGTCAGTGAGGTGAGGGCGGCGGCCTGGGGGCCCTTGCCGCACACGTCCCCGAGGAAGAAGGCCCAGCGGTTTCCGTCGATGGGGAACAAGTCGTAGAAGTCGCCGCCGAGTTGGTCAGGGGACGCCGTGTGGTAGTGGACGGCGGTCTCCAGTCCGGGGACGGCCGGCAAAGTGTCGGGCAGCAGGGACTGCTGCAGCACGGCGAGCGCGTCCGCGAGGCGTTCCCGGTCGGCCTCGGCCTGCTTCCTCGCCTCCTCGGCCGCGATGCGCGCCTGTTCGGCCTCGACGCGGGCGCGTTCGGCGTCCTGGCGGCGGCGCAGCAGTTCCTCTTCGTAGGCACGCCGGTCGGAGGCGTCGACGACGGTGGTACGGATCAGCAGGGGCTCGCCCTCGCTGCCGTGCTTGACCGCGGAGGAGACCAGTACCGGCAGCCTGCTGCCCCGGGTGGTCTTCATCTCCAGTGCGACGCCCCGCAGTTCGCCCTGCATGCGCAGCAGCGGCGCGAAGTGCGTCTCGTGGTACATCCTGCCGCCCACCGTCAGCAGATCCGCGAAGCGCCTGCGTCCCACCACGTCCTGGCGCCGCAGGCCCAGCCAGTCGAGCAAGGTGCTGTTGACCTTGGCGACCGTGCCGTCCATCAGGGTGGACAGATAGCCGCAGGGCGCCGACTCGTAGAGGTCCTCGGCACTGTCCTCGAGCAGCGCGGTGAAGGCCGGGGCGACGTCCTTCTCGCCACCCCGGCCGTTGCCGTCGGGCGGCTCGGAGAGGCTGCCCGTACGGCACATCACGGCCGGTCCCCCAGGAAGTCGAGGATCGCCGCCGCCGTGGCTTCGGGGGCGCTCAACTGCGGGCAGTGGCCGGTGGCGTCGAGGGTGACGAGGCGGGAGGCGGGGATCGCCGCGTGCACGTAGGCGCCGACCTCGCGCGGCGCGATGACGTCCTCGGCGCACTCCAGGATCAGCGTGGGAACGGTCACGGTCTTGAGGTCGTCCCGGCTGTCGGAGAGGAACGTGGTGCGGGCGAAGACGCGGGCGATGTCGGGATCGGTGGCGCAGAAGCTGTTGGTCAGCTCCCGCCCCAGCTCCGGCCGCTCCGGGTTGCCCATGATCACCGGGGCCATGGTGGTCGACCAGCCCAGGTAGTTCGACTCCAGGGAGGCCAGCAGTTCGTCGATGTCCTCCGCGTCGAAGCCGCCGCGGTAGCCCTCGTCGTCGATGTAGCGGGGCGACGGCGCGACCATCACCAGGGCCCCGATCCGCTCCGGCGCGGTCCGCGCCGCCAGCACCCCGACCATGGCGCTGACCGAGTGGCCCACGAACACCGCCCGGTCGATGTTCAGCTCCTCGCAGACCTCGACCACGTCCTGGGCGTAGCCGTCGAGTGCGGAGTACCGCGCCTCGCTCCAGGCCGACAGGTCGGAACCGCCGGAGCCGACGTAGTCGAACAGCACCACCCGGTACCGCTCCGCCAGTGCCGGCACGACCAGGCGCCACATGTTCTGGTCGCAGCCGAACCCGTGCGCCAGGATCAGGGCGGGCGCGGCGGCCGGGCCGGTGACCGTCACGTTGTTCCTTCGGCGGATGTCCATACCATGCATCCTCCCACCCGGTACGACCAGCACGTAAAGGCGGCCCCCGCTCCGGCCCGGCAGCCCAGTGGGCGGCCCGTGACCGCCGGTCAGCCGCGCTCGGTCACGTACAGGCTCTGCGTGCCGCGGCCCAGCGGGCCCTTCTCGTCGTGCAGGGCGGACTCGGCGAGACCGATGCCCGCGCCGTCCACCATGGTCCGCGCGTCCAGGCAGACCCACTCGCCCTCGGGGTGGCGGTGCAGGCTGACGGTGAGATCGGCGTTGACGAAGACGTAGCGACGGAAGTCGAGTGCCGAGCTGACGCCGTTGCCCGAGTCGGCGGCGGTCAGCACCCGGCTGAGCGGTGCGATCTCCTCGCCCGCGACCAGGGGCACCCTCATCCGCATCCAGGCCGTGGCCGGGCCGGCTTCGAGGAACGAGCCCGCGGCGAAACGCACGTCCATGGCGGTGTGGTACCCCTGGTCCCAGGGGACGGGGAAGAACGCCTGCGGGGCCACGGCTCCGGGCCCGGGCACCTGCGGGCCCGGCGAAACCTCCGGTACCGACTCGGGCGCCGTCCGCATCAGCAGGGCCGTCGCCCGCATCACCTCCGTACCGCCGTCGGGTGTCAGGGCCGCCTCGACGAGTTCGACGCCGCGTCCGGCTCGGAGTACGCGCGTGGTGACGGTGAGCGGCTTCATGGGGACGGGCCGGGTGATCTCGTAGGTGAGCCGGGTGATCCGCATGTCCGGCCGGCCGCCGGGCCGTTGTTCCACGGCGAGCCCGAGCAGCGCGGCCGGCGGTCCCGCGTGCTGCGACCCGGCGTCCCAGGGGCCCCGGGTGTAGGCGGTGGGAAGGAACCGGTCGGCGGCCTCCCGCTCGTAGAAGGCCTCTGCTTGCGACGACGGCATGGTGCGTCCTTCCTGTCCCGCGGACTTCCCAGCACCTTACCAAGCGCTTGCTCACCTCAGGAGGGCCGCGGGCCCGCGAGGCGGGCGATCAGCCTCCCTCCGGCAGCGCCAGGACCGCGCAGGTGGTGGTGCCGTGCGCGTAGAGCTTTCCGTCGGCCGTGCCGGTGATCCGCGCCTCGGCGGTCGCGGTGGTGCGGCCGGCGTGGACCACGGTGCCCTCGCAGCGCAGCGTCGGGGTGCCCGCGAGGACGGGGCGCACCATGTGCACACCGAGCTGGACGGTGGTGTAGGCGCGCCCCACGGGCAGCGTGGACATCACGGCGCTGCCGAGGGCCGAGTCCAGGAGCGTGGCGAGGAAGCCGCCGTGCACGGTGCCCATGGGGTTGAGCAGGTGTTCGGCGGGGTCGCCCTCGAAGACGGCACGGCCCGGCTCCACCGCCACCAGGCGGAAGCCTAGCGTCCCGCAGATCGGCGCCTGGGGGAGGCGGCCGTCGAGGCACATGCGGAGCACCTCGAGCCCCGAGCGTCCGGCACCGTCGGCGTAGCCGGTGGGCGGCTCCCAGGTGTGGGTGCGGGAACGGGCGGCCGGAGCCGTGCCGTGCGGTGCCTGGAGCGCCGCGGCGGACGTCGTCGATGTCATGGGCGGTGGGCCTCCTGAGCCTGGGGAACGGTGGGGTGCGGGGGTGACGGGGGCGCTCAGGGCAGCTTGACCGCGAGCAGGTCCACGGGCCGGATGTCCGGCGCCGCGGCGAGCAGGGTGTCCGTGGCCCCCATGAGGGCGGCGGCGATCCGGCCCCGCAGATGCGCGGTGCGGTCGTCCTCGCTGTCGAAGGTGTCGAAGACGCCGAACGTGGTGGCGTCCTCGCGGAAGGCGAACCAGGTGAGGGTCCGCTTCTCCTCCTCGGCGAGGTGCACGGCCTCGGCCAGCAGGCGGGCGACGTCGTCGGCGTGCTCCGGTTTGGCCTCGATACGGGCGAGCAGACCGATGTTGTTCATGGTGACGGGCTCCTTGGTTCTGTCCGGCGCCCTCGGGTGAGGGGCGTCGGGGCGGGTGTTCCGGCGTGACCGCGCGGCACGCGGGTGCGGGCGCCGACGCCGGCCGTTCTCGGGGCCTCCCTGCGGGGACACCATCCACGCTAGGCCGGTGTCCCGTCCGGCCCCAGTGTCGTGAACGACACGCCCGGCATCGTTTCCGACACCGCCCCGACGTCCGCCCGCGGTGCGCCCGGCCGAAGTCGTCACGGACGTCGGAGATCGGACGGAATTGGGGCTTCCGTTTCCATCGGCGGGCGCGTAGGTTCCGACTACCCCGCGTCGGCGTCCACCGAGGCGTCGGCCCGCCGGTCCCGGGACGGCGGGCCGCGCGGGGGCCAAATACTTGACCACGGCAGCCACTTCGGCGGGCCGGGGCGCGCGGCGTGCCGCTGTCGGGCGGTGCGACCGCGCCCTCCTCCTCGACGCTGCCCGTGCTGCCGCCGGCCCTCCGGCTCGGCTGACCCCGCTGCCGGAAACGGCGCGCCTGTTAGCGTTTCCGCCATGGACGTCTCGGTGCTGGTGTACGACGGCGTGTTCGACTCGGGGCTCTGTGCCGTGCTGGACGTCCTGGAGGCGGCCAACGCGATGCGCGGTGAACTCGCCCAGCCGCCACCCGCCTGGAACGTGACGACGATCGGCTTCAGCCGTCAGGTCCGCACGGGTGCCGGGCATATCGTCACGGCCGCGCCCGCGTCCGCCGCGGACACCGCCGGTCTGCTGCTGGTTCCCGCGCTCGCCGAGCGCCGGCCCGACGCCCTCCTGGAGCGGGTGGCGGGACCGGACCTCGCCGGCGTCCGGGAACTGGTCGCCGGCCGCCGGGGCCGGGGCGAGCCCCTCGCCTCCGCCTGTACGGGCACCTTCCTGCTCGCCGAGTCCGGCGTCCTCGCCGGCCGCCGGGCGACGACCACCTGGTGGCTGGCGCCCCTGTTCCGCCGCCGCTACCCGGACGTCGCGCTCGACGAGAGCAGCATGGTGATCACGTCCCAGGGGGTGACCACGGCGGGAGCCGCGTTCGGGCACGTCGACCTCGCCCTCGCCGTCGTCCGCTCGGCCAGTCCGGCCCTGGCCGACCTGGTGGCCCGCTACCTCGTCGTCGACGAACGGCCCTCGCAGTCCGCCTACACCATCCCGAGCGCCCTGGCCCAGAGCGACCCGCTGGTCGCCGCCTTCGAGCGGTGGGCCCGTCTGCACCTCGACACGCCGGACAGCCTGGCCGCCGCGGCGCGCGCCCTCGGGGTCAGCGAGCGCACGCTCCAGCGCACCGTCCGCCGGGTACTCGACACGACGCCGGTGCGGTTCGTGCAGGATCTGCGCGTCGAACAGGCCACGCATCTGCTGCGCACGACGGACCTGTCCCTGGAGACCATCGCCCGCAGAGTCGGTTACGAGCACGCCGCCACCCTGCGCGCTCTGCTGCGCGACCGCACCGGAACCACCACGGCGGGTCTGCGGGCCCGCTGAGCGGCGACCGGCCGGCGCACCCGGCCGGTGCCGGGAGGCCGGGCCGGTGCCGGGAGGCCGGGCCGGTGCGCCCCCGGTCGATCAGCGCGGATCAGCGCCCACGGAGCCGCCGGTGCCGCGGCCCGACGGCTGTCACGGCAGGATCGCGACGGCGCTCGACCAGTTCAGGCCGAGCCGTTCCTGCGACGCCATGTGCAGGAACTGGAAGGCCTCGAGCTCCCGCGCCCTGCGCAGCGGTCCCACGTCCAGGGGGCGCAGGCCCGCGGCGGAGACCAGCTCCGTCACCGTCCGTTTCGCCGTGTCGTCGTCTCCGGCGATGAAGACGTCCAGGGGCCGCCCGGCCACCTCTCCGGTGACGAGCGGCCCCGCGAAGGTGGTGTTGAAGGCCTTGACCACTCGGCTCTCCGGCGCGGCGGCGGCGATCTGCTCGGCGGCCGAGGTGCCAGGGGGCACCACCAGTGAGTCGAAGGTCGTGAAGTCCACCGGGTTGGAGATGTCGACGACGGCCTTCCCGGCCAGGGCGCCGGCCCACGCGGCGGCGAGGTCGCGCCCGGCCGGGTAGGGCAGGGCCAGTACCACGACGTCGGAGTCGGCGACGGTGTCGGCATCGGCCGCCGTGGCGTCGGAGCCGGGGGCCGCCCGGCCGAGAGCGGCGGCCAGGTCCTCCGCCTTGGCCCGGTCGCGATCGTGCAGCCGAACGGAGTGACCACCGGCCAGCGCACGGGTACCGATGCCGCGTGCCATGTTCCCGGCTCCGACGATGGTGACGATCATGACTGGCTCCTCGATGGACGTCGGACCTCCACCCTCACTCCCCCGCGTGGTCACCGCCACCGGCCGGCGTTCCCCCGGCCGCCGGCCGATGACCGTACGGCTTGCGGGCCGGACGGACGGACTCAGACCGCGCTCAGCGGGTGAGCCGCCGTGGCGGACCTCGGGGGCCAGGCCTGGGGGGCGAGGATTCCGAGCACGTAGGCGCGGGCCACCAGGGCCGGGCGGGTGGCGGCGTCCAGGATTTCGCGCAGGCGGCTGAGGTGGTAGTCCACGGTCTGCCGGGACAGGTGCAGCGTCCCGGCGATCTCCGCGTTGCTGCGCCCGGCGGCCAGCAGGGCGAGTATGCGGACCTGGGCGGCGGTCAGGGGCGGCCGCGGCTCGTGGGGCAGACCGAGGTGCGTCAGGACGGCCCACACGCCGGCCACCCGCTCCGGGACGCGGCACACGGCGCTCAACTGGATCAGGGCCCGGCGCTGCCGGTGGTCCGCGTCGACGAGTACGGCGCAGGTGCGCGCGCTTCGGCGCCGGCCGCCGACGAGGTCGTTCCAGATCCGGTGCAGGCCGGTACGTTCCGGGGTGTCCGCCAGCAGTGTGTCGGCGGGCCGGCCGATGAGGTCGGAGAGGCGGACGCGCAGGAGTTCGGCGACCGCCGTGCCTGCCTCCTCGACCAGTCCGTCCGCGGACAGGCGGACGCAGGGCAGGCCGCTGTGATCGCGCAGGGCGCTCAAGTCCTCCTCGGCGCGGTGCCGTTGGTCCAGTGCCCGGGCGTGCTCGGTGACGTCGACGTAGATACCGGCCACGCAGCGTGCCGCGCCCCAGCGGACGGGGAAGCGGTACCCGGCGGCGTGGCCCGGTGATCCGTCGGAGCGCCGGTAGGTGAGGGTGTGCCGGACGGGGGTGCCGCAGGAGAGGGTCTCGCGGTCCAGGGCGAGGAACCGTTCGACGTCGTCGGGTTCGTCGACGTCGGCTAGGTGACGGCCGATCACGTCGTCGCGCGTGGTGCCGTACAGGTGGGCGTAGGCGTGGTTGGCCCACAGGTAGCGGCCGCCCGCGTCGCGCACGAAGGCCGCGGCCGGGGTGAGGTCGGCGAACGAGGCGTACGGGTTCCCCTCTTCGCGGCCGCCCACCTCGACCGCCACTCCCCTGCTGCCGTGCCGGTCCGGGCCCAAGTCCCGGTCCGGCCAGTTCACGTCGAAGGTCCGACCCTCGAAGGACGCCTGGTACGGACCGGCGCCGGAAGGGAGCGGGGTGCCGCCGCGGTCGGCGCAGAGGGCTTCCAGGAAGCGCCGGGCGGTGCGTTCGTCGCCGAACGCACCGCCCCCGCTGTCCACGACGGTCAGTCCGCCGTCGGCCTCCCACCAGGTCACCGGAAGGGATTCGAGCAGCGCCTTGAAATCGGCCTCGTCCACGGCCCAACTCCTTCAACCGTCTACTACCGTCACTTTGCGTAACACATCATGCGTATCCCGTAGCGCGGTGGACATGCCGGGGTGGCCGGACGCGGCACCTCCGGGACTGCATCGGCCTAGCGCATCACCGTCCCCGCACAGGACGGCGAAGGCCTTCGGCAGTCGGGCATTTGCCTGAGCCGTTCGCGTATCACGGGCCCTCGGGCGGGGGTCGGGGCTGGTTCGCTTGAAGGAGGCGGTGAGACGGCGGGCGCGTACGGCGCAGTCGCGGTCCCGCCGTACGCACTTGGCGCATCACGCGCCTCAACCGACAGCGCGATCAGAGGAGTTGGATATTCGTGAGCAGGGTGCTGTACGTGCATGCCAAGGGCGGCCCCCCGGTGGGGCACGCTCTGACGCGGGTGGCCGCGAGGTCCGCGGTGCACCTGCTGGCACTCAGCGAGCTGCCCGCCGCCGTGGCGGCGGACGTCGGCGGGTTGTGCGAGTCGGTCGTCACGGCCGGGGACCTGCCGGCTTCGGACCTCGTCGAGCTGATCGCCGGGCGGGCGCGTGAGGTCGGCGCGGACGCCGTCGTCACGTTCTCCGAGTACGCGGTGGTCGCGGTCGCCGAGGCGTCCCGGCGGCTCGGGCTGCGTGGTGCGGGGCCCGCGGCGGCGCTGGCCCGTGACAAGAGGCTGATGCGCGCCGCCTGGGAGCGCCGCGAGATCCCTCAGCCGAGGTTCCGATCGGTCACGAACGCCGCCGAACTGGACGCCGCGGCGGCCGAGTTGTCGTACCCCCTGCTGCTGAAGGCCGCCTGGAGCGCCGGTTCGACGGCGCACCAGATCATCGAGGCGCCCGAGCAGGCGCGGGGGGCCTGGCAGCGGTCGCGGGCGGTGATGACGGAGTCGGCGCTGCTGGGGTTCGCGGAGCTCCATGTGGCGGGCGCCGGTGAGGACTTCATCATCGAGGAGATCGTGAGCGGCTGTGCCGGGGAGTGGTTCGACGGCTCGGGCTGGGGTGACTACGTCAGTGTCGAGGGCGTGGTCGTGGACGGCCTGTTCCGCCCGGTGTGCGTGAGCGGGCGGATGCCGACGGTGGCGCCGTTCACCGAGCGCGCCGGTATCACCCCGGCCGCGCTCGGCGGCGACGCCCAGGACCGGATCGTGGAACTGGCCCGGCGGGCGGTCGAGGCCCTGGGTCTGGAGAACTGCGGGACCCACACGGAGATCAAGCTGGGCGCGGACGGCCGGATGTGGGTCATCGAGACGGCCGCGCGGTTCGGCGGCGCGATGACGGTGCCGCAGATCGAGGAGGTCTTCGGGCTCGACCTGGTGGGCCTGTTCACCGATCAGCTGCTCGGCCGCTCACCCGCGTGGCCGGCGCGTGCGCTGACCGGCGAGGACGCCGAGGGTGCGGCCGGTTCCCTGGTGGTTCTCGCGGTGGACGGCGACGGCGCTCCGTGGGCCCGCCGTCATCTGTGGGACCCGGCGGCGGTGCTGCGCGGCGCGCCGATCGGGGCGGGCAGCTCGCTGTCCGTCGTCCACGAGAACTCGCTGCCGCAGGGCACCCCGGTACCGGTCTACGACCCGGCCGCCGGGGCCAACACGATGGCGGGGCTCTGCCTGTTGTCGGCCGACCGGCCGCAGTCGGTGGTCCGCGACCTCACCGCGCTGGTGGACGCCCTGCCGCGCCTCCTGCCCGCGCACGCCGGCGAGGGGGTGCGGGCATGACCCTCGCACTGGACGGAACGGGCGTGCCCGACGCGGCCGGCGACCGCACGGTCGTCGGGGCCAACCTCTCGCTGCCGCTGTTCCGTACCCTGTCCGGGGTGCTGGCCGGGCATCCCTACCTGAAGGTCGTGGTGGACCGCGCGAAGGACACCTGGCACCTGCTGGACACCCGGGTCCACCCCTTCCACGTCAACTACATCGCGACCCGTGTCCTCGGCCTGACGCTGGACGAACTCGACGCGGACCTCGACGCGTTCAACGCCTCCGTCTACACGGACCCCGAACGCCGCTTCCTGCTGGGCGTGTTGTCCCTGCACACCGACGAGGAGGCCGACGGCGCCGAGCGGCCCTTCCTGGTGCTGGAGACGACCGAGGCCGACACCATGCACGGCGCGCTGCTGGAGGAGTTCTACGGCTATGTGCGCGGGCGGGTCGACGGACGCCTGCCGCTGCTGCTCAAGCCCGCGAACCACGGGCAGGAGCACGAGCTGTCCCACGTCAGTGAGACACGGGTACCGCGCATCCTCAGCCACGAGCTGTTCGGCAACCGGACCCGGACCTGCCTCAACCCGGGCGAGGCGCGCGGCCGGCTGCGCTACTTCCGCACCCTCGCGGAGTACGAGGGCGCGGCCGGGGAGCTGGGCTGGTCGGACATCGTCGCGATGCCCTGCCCGCCCGACGACGTCCCGCGCGTCGCCGGGATCATCAACACGGCTCCCATCACGCCGCTCTCCCACACCAACGTCCTCGCCTCGGGCTGGGGCATCCCGAACGCGATCGTCCGCGATCTCGACGACGTCGTACGGCGCGACGGGCTCGACGGCGCGTGGGTGCGCTACCGCGCCGAGGAGGACGCCGTCACCCTGGAACGGCTGTCCCGCAAACCGGCCTTGACCAGGCCCGCCTGGCACCAGCAGCGGATCCGTCTGGAGGCGCCGTTCCTGGAGGACGCCCCGGTCCTCGCGCTGCACCGGCTGCGCGGCGCCGACCGGGACAGTTACGGCACCAAGGCGGCGAGCCTCGGGGAGCTGCACCACGTCCTGGACAGCCGCACCGCGGATCTGACCGCGTTCTACGCGCGTCCACGTCCGCCGCGGCCCGATCTGCTCGGCCACCTCGCCGCCCGGCTGGGCGAGCCCGGCACGTCGCGGGAGCGGCTGCGGGCCGCGGCGGCGGCACGGGTGGCGGAGACGGTCCGCGCACCCGAGGGCGTGGCGCTGCCGTTCCGGCTGCACCATCTCTTCCTCACCTCGTCGCCCGCGCTGCAACAGGGCATCGGCAAGCTGAAGATGGCGCTGGAGTTGGAGGCGTTCGACGTGATCGACTCCCTCGCGCTCAGCCTCCAGCAGCTGACGCGCACCACGCCGATGCCCGACGAGGTGGAACGCGCGATCACCGCGTCGGTGGCGCCGCTGTCGGACGACGGGCGCCGTCTGGTGGTGCGCTCCTCCTCCAACGCCGAGGACCTGCCCGGCTTCTCCGCCGCCGGGATCTACGACTCGGTCACCACGGTGCGCGGCACGGACCAGCTCATGGACGCCGTACGGCAGGTGTGGGCGTCGCTGGTGTCGCCGCGCAGTGTGCGCCTGCGGCACCAGGCCGGTATCCCGCTGGACGACACCTACATGGGGGTGATCGTCCAGGAGTACGTGCCGGCCGGTCTAGGGGGTGTGCTGGTGACCTGCAATCCGACCCGCCGCGAGGACTTCCGCAACGTGTACATCAACTGCGCGCCGGGCTCCCCCGAGCGGGTGGTCGACGGCACGATCCTGCCGCAGCAGTACCTCTACAACACCGTGGAGGGCGGCGGGCGCACGGTCGACGTCGGCTCGTCGGGCGAGGACCTGCCGGCCGCGACCCGTGCCGCGCTGGCCCGACTGGCCCTGGCCGGACGGCTGCTGCAGTCGCACTTCGGGGCGGACGACCCCGACGGCGCCCTGGACATCGAGTGGCTCATGACGGCCGAGGGGGCGTTCCGTCTGGTCCAGGTCCGCCCCTACTCCCGGTGAGGCCCGGTATGCCGTCCCCGCGCCTCACCTCACCGGCACCGGTCCCGAGCCCGGCCGCGCGCCGCGTCATCCGCCTGAACAACGGGTTCCAGCTGCTGTTCAACCTGTTGTGGTGGATGCCCGTCTTCTACGCCTACCAGCGGGACGCGGGTCTGTCCGACGACCAGATCTTCGGCATCCAGAGCATCTACTACATCGCCTTCTGCCTCTTCGAGATACCGACCGGAGTCGTCGCCGACCGCATCGGCGCCCGCAACTGCCTGAGCGCCGGCGCGGTGGTCATGACGGCGGCCAACCTGGCGCCGGTCCTGTCCCCGTCGTACACGGGCTTCCTGGTGCACTTCCTCGCCATCGCCGCCGGGCGTTCGCTGACGTCGGGGGCGGCGAGCGCCTATCTGTACGACGGTCTGCGGGCCGAGGGGGCGCAGGCCCACTATCTGCGGGCCGAGGGGACGGCCCGGGCCCTCGGGCTCGCCGCCAAGGTGGTGTGCTGGCCGCTGGTCGGGCCCCTGATGACGCTGGCCCCGCAGACCCCGTACGTGCTCAGTGCCGTGAGCGCGGCCGGTTCCCTCGGTTGCGCGCTCGCCCTGCCACGGCTCGCCGCGCCCGGGGGCGGCCAGGTCCGCCCGGGCGCGCGGGCAGGGCGTGACGGCAGCCTTCTGCGCGACACCCGGGCCGCCCTGCGGGCCCTGCGGTCGTCACCGTGGCTGGCCCTGCTCATGGTGCAGGGCGTGGCCGTCTTCACGCTGTCCCGGATCTGCCAGGTGAACCTGTTCCAGCCGGTGCTTCTGGAGCACGGCATCGGGGAGAGCGCGCACGGCGGGGTGCTCGCGGCGATGACGGTAGCGGAGGCGGTGACCTCGGCCCGGCCCCAGTGGCTGGGCCGCCGGCTGCCGCCGGTGGTGTGGGTGTCCCTGCTGAGCGTGGCGCTCGCCGCGACGCTCGCGGGCACCGCCGTCGGCGGCCCCTGGACCGTGGTGGCGCTGTTGTGCGCGTTCGCGGCGATCACGGGGTTCGTCTATCCGGTGCAGCGCAAGCTCGTCAACGACGCCATCCCGGCGGACGCGCCGCGGGCCACGCTGCTGTCGGTGGAGAGCATCGTGGACCGGGGCGTGTGCGCGCTCGCCGCGGTCGCCGCGGGCGCCTATCTGGCGGCCGGGCGGCTCGACGCGCTGCTCTGGCACAGTGCGGCGGTCACCTGCGTGCTGATGCCGGTGCTTTTGCTGTCACTGCGCCGCACCCGCTCGCGAAGTGGCCGCCGGGACAAGGCACATGCCGCCGCGGCCCCGGCGGCACCGCTCGCGGAGGAGCCGGTCCCGCTGCCCGTCGACGAGGGCGCCGCGCCCCGCCCCTGAGCATGGCCCGGCACCGGAGGCCGGCCGGACCGCCCGGCCGGCCATGCCTTTACTTCGTTGCCGATCATGTAAGAAACTGGTGCGCCCGCGCCTGTTCGGCCTCGCGAGACGGTGCCCCCACCCCGGCTCCACGTACCCGGTGAAGGACGCCCATGCGACGCTCCACCCTGATCACCCGCGCCCTCGGCGGCGCCGCCCTGGCCTGTGCGACCGTGGCCCTGTCCCTGGTCTTCGTACGCTACGACGCTCCCGCGCCGCGCTGGGACATCCTGTCGGCCCTCGCGGCGGGCCTGGTCACGGCCGGCGGATGGGCGCTCGCCAGCCGTGCGGCGCCGAGACTCAGCCCGGGTGGGCCGGCGGCGCCGGAGCAGGTACCGCCGTCGCCCCGCCGGCTGCCCCTCCCCGCGCGCCGGCCGGGCCGTACGACGGGTGCCGTCCTTCTCCTGGTGACTCCGCTGGTGCTGAGCCGGCTGGCCGCCGGTTCGGGCGGGGTGCTCTCCGGAGTGGTGATCATCCTCGTGCTCGTCCTGACGGTGAAGACGCTCCTCTTCGCGCGCCGCCAGGTCAGCCAGGCCGCCGTCCGGGGCAAGTTGCGGGTGCTGGTGGACGACGCCGCCCGGGGAGAGCTGCACGCCGTCCGGGCCCGGGCCGGACGGCCCGTGAGGATGCGGTACAGCGAACGCGGTTCCAAGCCGGGCGAGTTGAACGTCACGCAGTACCACTGGCTCGTCCTCGAGGCCGAGGGCCGCGAGCTGAAGCTCGCCGCCCCTCCCGAGGAGGTGGGCCGCGCGGCCCTGTGTCTCGGCGGGCAGGAGGGCTGGCTGTGCTGGCCGGAGCGGTGGAAGCTGATCGAGGACGAGCTGCCGGCCGCGTTCGTCGCCGACACCGGCGAGGTGGTCATGGGCCTCGCGGACCCGGACGAGGCACGCCCGTACCTCGACGGCTCCCACCGGCCCGCCGTGTCCGGGCGCCAGGTCCGGCGCCTGCCCCGCACCACCGGGTTCGCCGGGGCCGTGCACGGCCCCGTCCTCGGCGGGGCCCTGCTCGCGGCCCTGATCACCACGCCCGTCCTGTACTTCGGCCCCGACGGGATGCCCTGGGCGCTCGACTGGCTCCTGTGCGCGTCGGCGGCGGCCGCGCTCGTCGTGTTCCCGCTGCGCGGAGTCGGCCAGGCGTCCCAGGCCCTTCCCGAGGGTGTCTCCTGGACCGTCGAGGAGGAGTCCGACCCGTCGATCGCGTGAGCCGGGCGGCGGCCCGACGCGACCGGCCTTGCGCGACGGGGCGGGTCAGGCGGGCCGGCTCGTCAGGTGCCGCTGGATCCAGTCGGCGGCGGACCTGCGGAAGAGGCGCCGGTTGTCGGCCCGGCGGAAGTCGTGCCCCTCCTGACGCAGCAACAGAAGCTCGGCCTCCAGGCCGCGTTCCCTCGCCGCTCGCACGAACTGCCGCGACTCTCCCACCGGCACGTTGGTGTCATGTTCGCCGTGCACGGCGAGCACCGGTACGCGCAGGGCGTCGACACGGCTCATCGGTGACAGGGAGCGCAGCAGTTCGTGGTCGCGTTCGGGGTGCCCGTACTTGTGGGCGGCCGACTCGGCGATCCACGGTTCGGTACCGGCGAAGAACGTGGTGAGGTCGGACATCCCGCAGACCGCCACGCCGGTGCGGAACAGCTCCGGATGCCAGACCAGGGAGGCCATCGTCAGATAGCCGCCGTAGGAGCGGCCCATCACCGCGAGACGCCGGGGGTCGGCCAGGCCCGCCACGACGACGTGGGCCGCGCAGGCGGCCACGTCCTCGATCGCGGCGAACCGGCTGGTGCCGAGATCCGCGTCCACGAACGAACGGCCGTAGCCGGACGAGCCGCGTACGTCGGGGGCGAAGACGTCCAGTCCACGGCCGAGCAGCTCGTGGTAGAGGGTCTGCAGGACGGGGCGCTCCTGTTCCTCGGGGCCGCCGTGCAGATGCAGGACGCAAGGGGCCGCCTCGCCCGGGGAGCGGCCGGGCGCCCTGTAGTACCAGCCGCCGAGGGCGAGCCCGTCCCGGGCGACGGGGCGGACGGGAAAGGGCTGCACGGGCGCGTGGCCGGCGTCGGGGACGGCGTCCTCGTCGCGCGAGGACCAGGGGGTGCGCTGGGCCGAGGCGTGCGGCAGCCACCACACGCCGGGCCGCCGCCGCGATCCCGACAGGGCCACGACGGGGCCGTCGGGATCGGGGGCGGGCGCCAGCCGGGTGACCACCTCGTGGGGCAGCGGGATGCCGCGGGAGGTCCAGGCCGAGGGCGCGGCGACGCGTCGCAGGGCGGCCGGACCGTCCCCCTCGGGGACGCTCGCGGGCAGCTTGGTGATCTCCAGCTCGCTCACCCCGCGCACGTTCCAGGACAGGACGGCGTGCCGCCCGTCCCGGTGCAGGCTGAGCAGTTCCAGGTCGCAGTCCGGGCGGGCGGCGACCGGCCACTGCGCCAGCCGCTGCCCCCGCCGGCCCAGCCGAACCGCGAGGAGCGCCGCGAACTCCCGGTCGCTGTCGCTGCGCAGCCACACGGTGCGGCCGTCCGGGGCGAAGCCCCCGATCCACGGATCGCCGTCGGCGACCCGGACGGCGCAGGTGACGGCCCGGTCCCGGCGGCGGACCACGAGCGCCTCGCGGCGGCCGCGCGGGCCCCGGCGCAGCAGGGCGAACCTGCCGTCCCGGCTGAGCCCGCAGACGCGCAGGGTCGGTGCGCCCGCCTCGCTCGCCACCAGCACCGGCGCGGTCGCGCCCTCGGGGTCCACGAGGTAGGCCGCCAGCGCCCTGGGCCCGGGTTCCCGCGACGGCGACGTGCCGGGCTCCTGAAGCACGGTCGTGTCGCCTCCCCGCGGGGCGCCGAGCGGCGTTCCGCCCAGCAGGACCGCGCGGCCGTCGCGGCCCGCCCAGCCGCCGGTGTGGGCGGGTTCGGGGAGGCCCGCGACCGGCCCGTCGGGTGCGGGCCGGCTCTGTCCGGCGGGCGCGGGTTCGGTGAGCGTCACCGCGATCGCCGAGCCGTCGTGCGTCCAGCAGCCCAGGTAGGCGGAGGCGCCGGGCTCGCCGCCGGCCAGCAGCCGGCGCCCGGTGCCGTCGGGGCGTACGCACAGGACCCGGGTGAGTTCACCGCCGCCGGGGGCCGTGGTGTAGGCGATCCAGCGGCCGTCCGGCGACCAGGAGACCTCGGTCACCGGGTCGGGGTCGGCGTCCAGCAGCCGTGCCTCCTCGCCGTCGACCGGGCCGGTCCACAGTTGCGGCACCCCGGTCCGGTCGCAGATGAAGGCGACGTTGCGGCCGGCGGGGTCCACGGAGGGGTACCAGCAGCCGTGCGCGGTCAGCCGCTGCGGTACGTCGTGCGCGGCGGCGGCGTCGTCCGCGTCCTGGGCCACGACGAAGCCGCGGTGCGCGTACCGCGTCCGGCCGGTCTGCAGGGTCCATGCCGCGTCCTGG
>NZ_JBEXYS010000044.1:0-44318 GCF_040631045.1 Streptomyces sp. NPDC005706
ACCGGCGAGGAGATCACCCAGAACGGGCTCGGCGGCGCCGACGTGCACGCCGAGACCTCCGGCGTCTGCCACTTCGCCTACGACGACGAGGAGACGTGCATCGCCGAGGTGCGCTACCTCCTCTCGCTGCTGCCGCAGAACAACCGGGAGAACCCGCCCGGGACCGACTCCTCGGACCCGGTGGACCGCCGCTCCGACGTCCTGCTCGACCTGGTCCCGGCCGACGGCAACCGTCCGTACGACATGACCAAGGTCATCGAGGAGATCGTCGACGACGGCGAGTACCTCGAGGTCCACGAGCGCTGGGCGCGCAACATCATCTGCGCGCTGGCCCGGCTGGACGGCCAGGTCGTCGGCATCATCGCCAACCAGCCCCAGGTGCTGGCGGGTGTGCTGGACATCGAGGCGTCCGAGAAGGCCGCCCGCTTCGTACAGATGTGCGACGCGTTCAACATCCCGATCATCACTCTTCTGGACGTACCCGGCTTCCTGCCCGGCGTCGATCAGGAGCACGGTGGAATCATCCGGCACGGAGCGAAGCTGCTGTACGCCTACTGCAACGCCACCGTGCCGAGGATCTCGCTGATCCTGCGCAAGGCGTACGGAGGTGCGTACATCGTGATGGACTCCCAGTCGATCGGCGCCGACCTCACCTACGCCTGGCCCACCAACGAGATCGCCGTGATGGGCGCCGAGGGCGCGGCCAACGTCATCTTCCGCCGCCAGATCGCGGACGCCGAGGACCCCGAGGCCATGCGGCAGAAGATGGTCAAGGAGTACAAGGCCGAGCTGATGCACCCGTACTACGCGGCCGAGCGCGGTCTGGTCGACGACGTGATCGACCCCGCCGAGACCCGCGAGGTGCTGGTGAAGTCGCTGGCGATGCTGCAGTCCAAGCACGCCGACCTGCCCTCCCGCAAGCACGGCAACCCCCCGCAGTAACCGAGCGGACCCGTCGCGGCAACCCCGCGGACCTCTTACTGACGGAGACTGACACCCATGAACACTGACATCCGCGTCGAGAAGGGCCACGCCGAGCCCGAGGAAGTCGCCGCCATCACGGCCGTTCTGCTGGCCCGTGCGGCCGCCCAGCCGGCCGCCCCGGCGCACCGCGGCCGTGCCAAGGCCGGCTGGCGCCGGCTGGAGCGCGAGCCCGGCTTCCGCGCCCCGCACAGCTGGCACGGCTGACCGGCGACGGCCCCACGGGCCGCCCCCGCACGACATGAGAGAGGGCCCCTCCGCTCGGAGGGGCCCTCTCTCATGTCGTGCGGGGGGTACGAGGGCGGGGGAAAAGGAAGAACCCGCGTCCCTTCCGGGACACGGGTTCCTGAGCGACCGGCCGCCTAGCGCAGGCGGGCCATGAGGGCGTGCTCCACCAGCGTGATCAGCGCACTCTTGGCGTCCGCGCGGTGCCGGGCGTCCGTCGTGATGATCGGGGTGTCCGGGCCGATCTGCAGGGCCTCACGGACCTCGTCCGGGTTGTAGGGCTGCTGTCCGTCGAAGCCGTTGAGGGCGATGACGAAGGGCAGTCCGCTGTTCTCGAAGTAGTCGACCGCGGGGAAGCAGTCGGCGAGACGGCGGGTGTCGACGAGGACGATCGCGCCGATCGCGCCGCGCACCAGGTCGTCCCACATGAACCAGAAGCGGTCCTGACCGGGCGTACCGAAGAGGTACAGGATCAGGTCCTGGTCCAGGGTGATACGGCCGAAGTCCATGGCCACCGTGGTGGTGGTCTTGTCACCGGTGTGGGTGAGGTCGTCGATGCCGGCCGAAGCGGACGTCATGACGGCCTCTGTGCGCAGCGGGTTGATCTCCGAGACGGCGCCGACGAACGTGGTCTTGCCCACGCCGAAGCCGCCCGCCACCACGATCTTCGCGGAGGTGGTGGAGCGGGAAGGACCGCCGCTAGAGCTTGCGAAGTCCACTGAGCACCCTTTCGAGCAGTGTCACGTCTGGCTGGCCACCGGCGTTCTCGTCGCCGCCGGGCTGATGGATGGCGACCAGGCCCGCCTCCGCCAAGTCGGCGACGAGAATCCTGGCGACGCCGAGGGGGATCGTGAGCAGGGCCGAGACCTCGGCCACCGACTTGATCTCCCGGCACAGGTTGCAGATCCGCTGATGTTCGGGCAGCTGGCCCTGCATCTGGTGCGGAGCGGCGGTGGTGTGCACCAGTGCCTCGATGGCGAGCTGGTAGCGCGGGCGGGTCCGGCCGCCGGTCATGGCGTACGGACGCACCAAGGGGTTGTTCGATGCGGATGCCGGCGCCGGCTCGGGGCGGCGCTGCGGCTGGACCGGCTGGATCCGCGGGGCCGGCGGCTGGTCGTACGGCGAGGGCCCGGGGCCCTGCGGAGCGTACGGCCGGCGGTGACCAGGGGCGGAGGGGAAGTCGTACCGGTTCGCCGAACCGTCGCTCTGGCCCTGGGCAGGGCCGTACGACCAGTTGCCCGAATGCGAACCGCCTGGGGGTGTTGCCACTTTCTCCTCCTCCGACTGTGCCGGGCACCCATCCGTGTGGAGCCGCGTCCCGAAACCTTACGGCCCCGGGACGCGAATACGCACCGTTCGTCTGTTAGTTGAGAAGGCTTCCCTGGAGCTCCGCGCGGAGATCCGGGGTGAGAACCGTGCCCGCGCGGTCCACGAGAAGTGCCATCTCGTACCCGATGAGGCCGATGTCCGCTTCCGGGTGGGCCAGAACAGCGAGCGAGGAACCGTCGGAGACGGACATGATGAAGAGGAATCCCCGCTCCATCTCCACAACTGTCTGGTTCACGCTGCCGCCCTCGAAGATGCGGGAGGCGCCTGCCGTCAGAGACGTCAGACCGGAGGCGACGGCCGCGAGCTGGTCCGCGCGGTCGCGGGGAAACCCTTCGGACATCGCCAGAAGGAGTCCGTCGGCGGAGACCACCACCGTGTGGGACACCCCCGGGGTGTTGTCCACGAAGTTGGTGATCAACCAGTTCAGGTTCTGTGCCGCCTGGCTCATCGGGCTCACACTAACGCTCCTGGTTGTAGGTGCTGTCAGGACCACTGTGCTGATTCCCAGTGGCCTGGCCGTTCGATTCACTGCCTGCGCTGCGTCCGCGCTGGACGCCCCGACGCAGGTTGCTCAGCCTGCCCCGGACGTCCTCCGGGGCGCGGGAGACCTGCGGGCCTCCCTGAGGGGTGCTCTCGGCGGTGCCCTCGACCAGATTGGCCTTGGGTACCCGCCGGGGCAGGCCGGAGGCGGTGACGCCGCCCGCCTTCGGCTTGCGGAGCTGCGAAGCCTGCTGCCAGCGCTCGTCGTTGGCCGAACGCCAGTCGCCGTCGCCGTTGCTCCCCGGGGTGTTCCCCGCGGGGGCCGGCGTCTCCGGCTGTGCGCGCCCGGCGCCGTTCGAGCCGCTGGGACCGCTCGCGGATCCGCGGCGGGGCAGACCGGCGTCGGTCATCCGGTGGGCGGCGGAAGAGGTCGTTCCCGGACGGTCGAAGCCTACGCCGTTCCGCTCGCCCGCGTCAGCGGACTGCGGTTCCGTTTCCGGAGCGTAATGAGACGGATAGCCGTTCCGGTAGCTGTCCTGCTGCGGCCAGTCGTCCTGGTAGGACTGGCCCTCGTAGGAGCCGAACCCGTCGGACGCGGAGCCGTGCGCGGGCGCCTGCTCCTCCTGGGCCGGTTCCGCATACGCGGGCTCGGGGTAGCCGCCACCGTTCGGGGCGAAGCCGTCGTCGCGCGGCACGCCACCGTTCGGCGCGTAGTACTGGTCGTCGTACGAGGGCTCGTACCCGGCGTTCCGGTGCTCCTCGTACGCCTGCTGCTGGTCGCCGTAGGCCTGCCCGCCGTCGTACGCGGCGGGCTGGGCGGGCTGCTCGCCGAACCCGGCCGCGCCGTCGTAGCCGGCCTGCCGGGCGTCGAACTCGCCCGCGTACCCGCGCTGCCCGTCGGCCTCCTGCTGCGGCTCGTCGTGCGACTGGGCCTCCAGCGCGGCACGGCGCTCCTCGCGCATCAGGGAGCGGCCCACGGGGTCCAGGTCGCGGAGGTCGTCGGGGACCTCCGAGTAGCGGCTGTCGTCGAAGCCGAGTTCGGCGGCGGTGCGCATCGGCTGATGCTGCACCTGGGCGAAGTCCTCACCGCGGAACTGCTGCTCCGGGATGATCTGGGAGACCGTGAACTCCTCGCGGTCCAGCGGGGCTTCACCGCCACCGCCGTGTGTGATCGCGTCCGGCAGCATGACCAGCGAGGTGGTGCCGGCCTGCTCGCCCGAGGGGCGCAGCTGGACGCGGATGCCGTGCCGGTCGGACAGCCGGCCGACCACGAACAGGCCCATGCGCTGGGAGATGGCGGCGTCCACGGTCGGCGGGTTGGCCAGCTTGTGGTTGATGTCCGCGAAGTCCTCGGCGGTGAGACCGATGCCCTTGTCGTGGATCTCGACCATGACGCGGCCGTCGGGCAGACGGGTCGCGGTGACGCGCACCTTGGTCTGGGGCGAGGAGAACGTGGTGGCGTTCTCCAGCAGCTCGGCCAGCAGGTGCACGAGGTCGGTCACGGCACGGCCGTGGATCTCGGCCTCCGGCACGCCGGACAGCTCGATGCGCTCGTACTGCTCCACCTCGGAGGAGGCGGCGCGCAGCACGTCGACCAGCGGGACCGGCTGGTCCCAGCGGCGGCCGGGCTCCTCGCCGGCGAGGACCAGGAGGTTCTCGCCGTTGCGGCGCATACGGGTGGCCAGGTGGTCCAGCTTGAAGAGGTTCTCGAGCTGGTCCGGGTCCGCCTCGTTGTTCTCCAGGTCGGTGATCAGGGTCAGCTGGCCCTCGATCAGCGACTGGTTGCGGCGGGAGAGGTTGGTGAAGATCGCGTTGATGTTGCCCCGCAGCAGCGCCTGCTCGGAGGCGAGCCGGACCGCCTCGCGGTGGACCTGGTCGAAGGCGCGGGCGACCTCGCCGATCTCGTCCTTGGTGTGGATCGGGATCGGGGCGACCCGGGTGTCGACCCGGCCCGGGTCGGTGCGGGAGAGCTGGTCGACCAGCATCGGCAGACGCTGCTCGGCGACGCCGAACGCGGCGTTGCGGAGCTGGCGCATCGAGCGGCTCATCTGGCGGGCCACGGCACCGGCCAGGATGAAGGCGAGGAGCAGGGCCACGACGACGACGGCACCGGTGGTGATGGCCGAGGTCTTGGCGTCGTCGGCGATGCCGGACGCCTCGGTCACGGCCTTGTCGGCGAGGTCCGACTCGATCTGGCGGTAGGCCTTGTACTTGAGGGTGTTGACCCCCCACCAGTTCTGGGCCGTCACGCCGCCCGCCGCCATCTGCTGGCGGGTGAGCGGGGTGGTGTCCTTCATCGTCGCCAGCGCCGAGACCATCGCGTTCGGCTTGGACGGCGGCGCGACGTACTTCGGGTCCTTCTGCTTCTCCTGCGCGACCAGCGCGGCGCCGTCCGTCTTGATCTTCGCCTGCGCGTCGGTCAGCTTCTGCGCGTCCTCGTCGGTGCCACCGCCGAGGTACTCCTCCAGCGCGATGCGCTCCAGGTAGGCGTACGAGGACAGGGAGACCCGCTGCGTCGCCAGGTTGGGGTCGTCCGGACCGGGCTTGACCAGCAGGTGCATGCCGATCGACCGCTCCAGCGACAGTGCCGCCTTGGTGAGCGACATGGCGTAGACGGTTCGGCCGTAGGAGGTGATGTTGCCGGTACCCAGACCGAGTTCGTTGGCGAACTCCATCAGGGGGTGCGCGACCTCGACGTAGCCCTCTTCGGTCTTCACACCGGTGGTCTTCTTGGTGTACGCGACCCGGCGCAGCGTCTGCAGCGTGGGCTCTGCCTTGCGGAAGAGATCCAGACGGCGCTTGATGCCGGGCTTGTCCGGCACGTTCTGCGCTGCCTGGTGGAAGACGGCGGCCGCCTGGTCCGTCTGCTTGCGGGCCGCGGTGACGACGTCCTTCTGGTTGCCCAGCAGCAGCGGGGCCGCGGTGACGTCACGCTCGTTCTCGAGCGCGTCGGCGTAGCTGAGGGAGGCGCGCACCAGGCGGGCGGTGTTCTCCGCGTCCCGGGCCTCGTTCCAGGTGTCGATCGAGCTCTTCACCTGGAAGCCGCCCATGATGAGGCCGACCGCCACGGGTATGAGCAGGATCGCGTTCAGCCGCGTCGGCACCCGCCAGTTGCGCGGTGAGAAACGGCCACCGCCGGCCGGGGGAGTGGCCGAGGGCTCGGCACCCGGCACAGGGGTGGGCACCGCAGCGCGCGGCGGCGGGGTGAAGTTGCCCCGCGCCGACGGCTCGGGACCGTTCTTGCTTCGCCTCACTCGACCAACAACCTCTCGGCGGTCGGCACCTTCGTCGTGCCGCAGTCTCTCAGAGCCCGGTTCGTCATCGACCACTCAGTATGTCTTTGACTATTAGGCAGTTCAGGCATTCCAGCACGTCGGCATCCGCTCTTCCAAACACTCGGAACCTGAGGTTCCGAGTGATGTACGCCCTAGATAAAACGGGCATAAAGAGCGAGCCCCGCCAAAAGGCGGGGCAGTCGTGCGCGCAGCGACACCGTCCGAACGCGTCGCGTGGTGAAGAACGGCGATTCCTCTGCCGAACCGTTATGAACACTGGAGCCGACCGTGTCAAAGGCCACAGCCGGCTCCGCTTGCCGTACGGCAACTGCCGTACGGCACGTCTCAATTGGGTGCTACCGCAGGCGGGCCATGAGCGCGTGCTCCACCAGCGTGATCAGCGCACTCTTGGCGTCCGCGCGGTGCCGGGCGTCCGTCGTGATGATCGGGGCGTCCGGACCGATCTGCAGCGCTTCCCGTACTTCTTCGGGGGCGTAGGGCTGCTGTCCGTCGAAGCCGTTGAGGGCGATGACGAAGGGCAGTCCGCTGTTCTCGAAGTAGTCGACCGCCGGGAAGCAGTCGGCGAGACGGCGGGTGTCCACGAGGACCACCGCGCCGATCGCGCCGCGAACGAGGTCGTCCCACATGAACCAGAAGCGGTCCTGACCGGGCGTACCGAAGAGGTACAGGATCAGGTCCTGGTCCAGCGTGATACGGCCGAAGTCCATGGCCACCGTGGTGGTGGTCTTGTCACCGGTGTGCGTGAGGTCGTCGATGCCGGCCGAAGCGGACGTCATGACGGCCTCTGTGCGCAGCGGGTTGATCTCCGAGACGGCGCCGACGAACGTGGTCTTGCCCACGCCGAAGCCGCCCGCCACCACGATCTTCGCGGAGGTGGTGGCCCGGCCCGCGTCAGAGCTTGCGAAGTCCACTGAGCACCCTTTCGAGCAGCGTCACGTCCGGAGCGCCGCCGTTGTTCTCGTCGCCACCCGGCTGGTGGATGGCGACCATGCCGGCCTCTGCGAGGTCGGCGACCAGGATCCGGGCCACGCCGAGCGGCATGGCCAGCAGCGCCGACACCTCCGCGACCGACTTGACCTCACGGCAGAGGTGGCAGATGCGCTGGTGTTCCGGGAGCAGTCCCATGAGCGCTGCCGGGTCGGCCGTGGTGCTGATCAGTGCCTCGATGGCGAGCTGATAGCGCGGCCGGGTCCGGCCACCGGTCATCGCGTACGGACGTACCAGCGGCTGGTCGCCCTCGTCCCCGTACGGCTCCGCGTACGGATCATGAGAGGCGGTGGGCGGGGTCATGAATCCTCCGGGCGGGACAGCAAGTCGGTCAGGCGAGCCGTCGGAAGGGGCCGGTGGGGGGATTGTGACGGCCGGACGGTGTTTTTGTGAGGTGGGTGGTGCCGGGGCCGGTCAGTGAAGCAGACTGCCTTGGAGTTCGGCGCGCAGATCCGGGGTGAGTACCGCCCCTGCACGGTCGACCAGCAGTGCCATCTCGTAGCCGACCAGGCCGATGTCGCACTCGGGGTGGGCCAGGACCGCGAGGGAAGACCCGTCCGAGACGGACATGAGGAAGAGGAACCCGCGCTCCATCTCGACGACCGTCTGCGCCACGCTGCCGCCCTCGAAGATCCGGGACGCCCCGGCGGTCAGCGAGGTCAGCCCGGACGCGACGGCCGCCAACTGGTCGGCGCGGTCACGCGGAAAACCTTCGGACATGGCCAGCAGAAGGCCGTCGGCGGAGACCACCACCGTGTGCGACACCCCAGGGGTGTTGTCCACGAAGTTGGTGATCAACCAGTTCAGGTTCTGTGCCGCCTGGCTCATCGGACTCAACTAACGCTCCTGCTGGTGAGTGGGGCTCTGGAAACTGCCGGTCTGGCCGTTGCCGGCCTGACGGCCCTGCGCGATGCCCCGACGGAGATTGGTCAGCCGGCCGCGTACGTCGTCAGGCGCACGCGAGACCTGCGGACCGGCTTGGTGCTGTTGCTGCTGAGCCGTGCCCGGGACGAGGTTCGCCCTGGGCACCCGGCGCGGCAGGCCGGAGGTGGTGACGCCGCCCGCCGCGGGCTGCCGTACGCGCTCCGCCTGCCGGACGAGTTCGTCGTTCGGCGAGGTGCGCCAGGAACCGGTGGCGGCGGGACGTTGCTGGGCCGGCGCGGGCGCCTGCTGCTGCGGCGCCGCGGCCGGGGTGTTCTCCGGCTGCCGCTCCTGCTGGTGACCGTGGAACCAGTTGGTCTCCAGCGTGTCGTACAGCGGGGTGCGGCCGTCGCCCGGACCGGTGGCCGGCGGCAGCGCCTCCGGCTCGCGGCGGGCGGGACGCTGCTGCGGCGGCTGCTGCTGCGGGGCCGGCGGCCGCGGCGCGCCGAAGTCGGCACGGGCAGCGGGCTGCGGACGCTCGAACTGGCCGGTGTCGGCCGGGGCCTGGCGGCCGGGCAGCGCGTGCTGTCCGGTGGAACCGCCGTCGAAGCCGCCGTCGTACGCCTGCGGGGCCGCGAACTGGCCGGTGCTCTGCGGGTCCTGCTGCCCGGACGCCGACGTGCCGAAGACGTCGGAGCGGACGTACTGGCCGTTGCCGCCCTGCTGGCCGTACTGGCCGTTGTCCTGCGGGGCGGCCGGGGCGGCCGGACGCTGGAACTGGCCGGTCTGCTGCGGGTTCTCGGCGCCGGGACGCGCGAACTGGCCTGTGGAGCCGTTCATCCCGAAGTCCGGGCGGGGGAACTCGCCCGTCGAGGCCGGACCCTGAGCGTCGATCCGCGGCATCTCCGCCGTCGAGCCCGGGCCCTGCCGGTCGTCGAAGCGCGGCATGCCCGAGGTCTGCGCCGGGTTCTGCTCGTCATGGCCGCGCGGGGCGTCCAGCGAGGCACGCGACAGCGGAGCCTGGGCGTTGCCGCGCCAGTCCGCGGGGTCGGACTGCGGGTTGCCGCCGGGCAGTTCGGCCCGGGGGCCGCCGCGCGGCGGAAGCTGGGGCTGACGGCCCTGGTCGGAGCCGCCCGCGCCACCGCGCTGCGCCGCCGGACCGCGACCGCCGAACATGTCCTGCTGCGGACCGCCGCCGGCCCGCTGGCCCTGCCCGGCGCCCGGCTGACCGCCGAAGCCGCCCGCGCCGGCCCCGGCCGGAGCCGGCCGGCCCTGCTGCGGGCCACCCGGGCCCTGCGGACCGCGCGCTCCGCCCGGCGCACCGGGACGGCCGCCCTGGCCCGTGCCGGGCAGCGCGGCCCGCGGACCCTGGGCGGAGCCGACCTGACCGCGCGGGCCCTGTCCGGTGCCGAGGCGTCCGGCGGACGGCGCGCCGCCGAGGGCACCACCCTGACCGCCGCCGTTGCCGCGGCGGGCGGCGGCGACACCGGCCGCGGCCTGCGCGGCGGCGGGGCCACCGGTCGCCGCGGGGGCGCCGGGCTTGCCCGGAACGGGCTTCTTGCCGCCCTGGGCGACGTCGACGGGCAGCATGACCAGCGCGGTCGTGCCGCCGGAGTCGGACGGGCGGAGCTGGATGCGGATGCCGTGCCGCTGCGACAGACGGCCGACCACGAACAGACCCATGCGGCGGGACACCGACACGTCCACGGTGGGCGGCGCGGCGAGCCGCTCGTTGATCGCCGCGAGGTCCTCGGGGGAGAGGCCGATACCGGTGTCGTGGATCTCGATCAGGACGCGGCCGTCGGGCAGCGCGTGACCGGTGACCTTGACCTTGGTCTGCGGCGAGGAGAAGGAGGTGGCGTTCTCGAGCAGCTCGGCGAGGAGGTGCACGAGGTCGTTGACGACGCGGCCGGCGACCTCGGTGGTCGGCACGGCGGCCAGCTCGATGCGCTCGTACTGCTCCACCTCGGACGCGGCGGCGCGGAGCACGTCGACCAGCGGGACCGGGCGGGTCCACCGGCGGCCGGGCTCCTCACCCGCGAGGACGAGGAGGTTCTCACCGTTACGGCGCATACGGGTGGCGAGGTGGTCGAGCTTGAACAGCGAGGAGAGCTGGTCCGGGTCGGCCTCGCGGGACTCCAGTTCGGAGATCAGCGAGAGCTGACGCTGGATCAGACCCTGGGAGCGGCGCGAGAGGTTGGTGAACATCGCGTTGACGTTGCCCCGCAGCAGGGCCTGCTCGGCGGCGAGGCGGACCGCCTCGCGGTGCACGTCGTCGAAGGCCGCGGCCACCTGGCCGATCTCGTCCCGGGAGTGCACACCGACCGACTCCACGGACGTGTCCACGTCCTGCGGGTCGGACTCGGAGAGCTGCTTGACCAGTTCGGGCAGCCGGTCCTGGGCGACCTTGGTGGCCGTGTCCTGCAGCCGGCGCAGCGAGCGGATCATGGACCGGGCCACGACGAAGGCGCCGACCAGCGAGACGCCCAGCACGATGAGGATCAGCGCGCCGGAGAGGATCGCCTCCTGCTCGGAGGACGACTTCAGCTCGCGGGCCTTCTGCTCCATGTCCTCGAGCAGCGTGTGCTCGATGTTCTTCATCTGCTGGATCTTGGTGGAGCTGTCGTCGACCCAGTCGCGGTAGGAGCGCGCCGGCAGGTCGTTGAGGCCGCCGGGGGACTCCAGAACCCGCTTGGCGTACAGGTCCGCCGCCTGGATCGTCGGGTTGCTGTCCTCGATCGGCTTGAGCAGCTCGTCCGGGTTCTGGCTGCTGTAGATCTTGCGGAAGATCGCGATCTGCGACTTCTCGCTCGAGTACGCCGACTCGCCGTAGAGCTGGTCGTTCTTGGACAGCTCACCCTTGGAGGTGTTGCTGGAGGTCAGGGCCGCCGCGATGACGGCACGCTGCACCGAGGCGTACTCCTTGGCGCTGGAGAAGGCCGCCAGGGCGCGGGTGCGCGAGATCATCTCCGGGTTGCTGGACGCCTCGGCCATGGACTGGGAGAGGTCGATCAGCTGGGTGATCAGCCGGTGGTACGCCTCGACCGTCTGCGTCGAGTTGTTCTTCGACTTGTAGGCGTCCTGGCGGATCTTGGCGAGGCCGTCGAGCTGGTTGGCGAGGCTGACCAGGGTGTCGCGGACACCCTGGAGGTTGCCGTTCTTGCTCGCCTCGTCGATCTGCTCGGAGGAGTCGAGGAAGTTCTCCCGGGCCCGGTCGGTCTTGTCCTGGTAGCCCTTGACCGTGTAGTCGGTGGGCTTCAGGCCGTGCGCCAGCGGGCCGGCGGACTGGTCGCGCTCGTCCTGGAGCGCCATGGCCAGCTCGGTCGCCTGCTTGGTCATGTCCGTCAGCAGCTTCATGTTGTCGAGCTGCTGGATGTCGTCCATCGAGTCGCCGATGCGCAGCGCGCCCAGCGAGGTCGCCGCGACGACGGGGAGCGCCAGCAGCGACACCAGGCGCGTGGAGATGCGCCAGTTGCGCAGGGCCAGGCGCGAGCCGGGGCCGCTCGGGCTCTTGCCGGCCGGCTTCGCGGGCGGAGTGGGGTTCTGGGCCTTCGCCGAACCGGCCGGACCCGCCGTGGACGACGTGCCGGGGCGCCCGGAGCGCTCACCGCTGTCGCCGGGCTGGGCCGGGCCCGGGTTCTGGGCGTGCTGGGGGGAGGAACCGCGGTCGGTCCCGCCGTGCGCCTCCGGCTCCGCCGAAGCGCTGCCATCCCTCTTGAAACGTCCCTGCACTAGCGTCGCAACCTCTGGACCAGGCGCCCCCCCGCGCGAACGGAAGGACACGGTGTCGGCGTCTTGGAGAGCGCCCTGAATACGCCCCCCGGTGGTCTTGAGTGACCCGGCGCTGGTTCCCCCTTCTCGCCGCCACTCGGCGCTGCGTTGCGCCCTGCGCGCCGGCTCGATCCCGCGGCGGTCCGTGGAATTCCAGCACAGTGCCGGATCTCCAACAAGGGCCATGAGCCGAGCTGTGACCTATGTGACGGAGTGTGAGGCTCAGGCTACGGACCGTGTAAGTCGATTCGCAACAAAACGGGCGTACCGCTGCGACTCGGAGTCCGCCATCAGGTGTCCCAGTCGCCATGATCAGGAGCGGAATGCGGGCTTCAGGTGGTCAATGTCCGTTTTCCCGGCGGAAGATGCGAGTCGGAATTGACCGATTTGCCCATGAGGTCGTGAGGAAACTCACATGGAGATCTTGTGGAGTTCGCGTCCATGGCGGGGAATCCGATGTTTAGCCTTGCGCTTTACAGGATGAGATGCTCTGTCAACCCACCCTCGGCCACAGGATGACAACGGTGAAGACGACCATGATGTTCCGCAACATAGCCAACCCGCGGCGCACGACGCTGGCGCACCTCGAGGACGCCGACGAACTGCAGACCCCGGAGCTGCCGGAGCACTCCGTCGACCTCCCGGCCCAGACGGCCAATCCGCGTCGCACCGTCCTCATGGAGGTCCCGGTCGGCGCCGTCGCGGCCGGCGAGTAGCCGAGCCCGGCACCGGAAGCACCGAGCGCGGCCCGGAGGTCACACGATCTCCGGGCCGCGCTCGTTTTTCACCGGGATTCGCTCTCCGGCCCCTTTTTCTCCCCCGGCCGGAATCCATGGCACCACCACCGATCCGATACACCGGCACGTCGTCCGCTGTGAATTCTCCGCCCGTGGGACGGGGCCGGTGCCCGAGGGCGCCGGATCCGCCGGCCCGGCGGTGCGCCCTCCCGGCAGGGCCTCCGGCCCGGGCGCCGCACGCCCCCGCCGCGGCCGCGGGCGCCGCCGTGAATTCGCGGGTAATGCGCGAATGCGCCGTCCGGGTAATCCCGTGGAATTCAGCTCGCCGCACGTCGATCCACGACCCGGAAAGGCCCGCCACGCCGCACTGCCCGAACGCCGCCCGGCCCGACCGGTTAACCTGGGGCGTCAGTACGCCGGTTCTAGTTGAGGGGCGCAGGATCCCGTGCGCATCGCCAGGTTCTCCATCGACGGGAACGTAGCCTTCGGCGCGGTCGAGGGCGACAAGGAGGACGAACTCGTCCTCGACATCATCAAGGGCATCCCGTTCGCGGACCACGAGCTGTCCGGTACGAAGGTGCCGCTCAGCAAGGTCAGGCTGCTTCCGCCGGTGCTCCCCAACAAGGTGGTGGCGTTCGGCCGCAACTACGCCGAGCACGCGCGCGAGCTGGGCAACGAGGTGCCCGACGCCCCGTTCGCCTTCTTCAAGCCCTCCACCTCGGTGATCGGCCCCGGCGACGAGATCCGGTACCCGTCCTTCTCTCAGGAACTGCACCACGAGGCCGAGCTGGCCGTCGTCATCGGGCGCATGTGCCGCGAGGTGCCGCGCGAGCGCGTCAAGGACGTGATCCTCGGCTACACCTGCGCCAACGACGTCACGGCCCGCGACGTGCAGAGGCGCGAGAAGCAGTGGGCGCGGGCCAAGGGCTTCGACTCCTCCTGCCCGCTCGGCCCCTGGGTGGAGACGGACCTGGACCTGGAGCGCGCGAACGACCTCACCGTGCAGCTCACCGTCAACGGCGAACAGCGCCAGCTCGGCCGCACGAGCGAGATGATCCACCCCATCGAGGACCTGGTCGTCAACATCTCCGAGGCCATGACCCTGCTCCCCGGCGACGTCATCCTCACCGGCACCCCCGCGGGGGTCGGCCCCCTGAACGTCGGCGACGAGGTCGCCGTCACCATCGAAGGCATCGGCACTCTCACCAACAAGGTTGTCAAGCGTGGCTAGCGCATCCGGCTCACCCGTACGCGTCCGTTTCTGTCCCTCGCCCACCGGTAACCCCCACGTGGGCCTGGTCCGCACCGCCCTGTTCAACTGGGCCTTCGCCCGGCACCACCAGGGCACCCTGGTCTTCCGCATCGAGGACACCGACGCGGCCCGCGACTCCGAGGAGTCCTACAACCAGCTGCTCGACGCGATGCGCTGGCTGGGCTTCGACTGGGACGAGGGCCCCGAGATCGGCGGCCCGCACGCGCCGTACCGCCAGTCGCAGCGCATGGACGTCTACAAGGACGTCGCCCAGAAGCTCCTGGACGCCGGTCACGCCTACCACTGCTACTGCTCCCAGGAGGAGCTGGACACCCGTCGCGAGGCCGCGCGCGCCGCGGGCAAGCCGTCCGGCTACGACGGCCACTGCCGCGACCTGGGCGAGGCGGAGGCCGAGGAGTACAAGGCCCAGGGCCGCTCCCCGATCGTCCGCTTCCGCATGCCCGACGAGACGATCACCTTCACCGACCTGATCCGCGGCGAGATCACGTACCTTCCGGAGAACGTGCCGGACTACGGCATCGTGCGCGCCAACGGCGCCCCGCTGTACACGCTGGTGAACCCGGTCGACGACGCCCTGATGGAGATCACCCACGTCCTGCGCGGCGAGGACCTGCTCTCCTCCACCCCGCGCCAGGTCGCCCTGTACAAGGCGCTGACCGAGCTGGGCATCGCCAAGCAGACCCCGGCCTTCGGCCACCTGCCGTACGTCATGGGCGAGGGCAACAAGAAGCTCTCCAAGCGCGACCCGCAGTCCTCGCTCAACCTCTACCGCGAGCGCGGCTTCCTGCCCGAGGGCCTGCTCAACTACCTCTCGCTGCTGGGCTGGTCGCTCTCGGCCGACCAGGACATCTTCTCGGTCGAGGAGATGGTCGCGGCCTTCGACATCGCGGACGTGAACCCCAACCCGGCGCGCTTCGACCTGAAGAAGTGCGAGGCGATCAACGCCGACCACATCCGGATGCTGGAGGTCAAGGACTTCACCGAGCGCTGCCGCCCGTGGCTGAAGGCCCCGGCCGCCCCCTGGGCGCCGGAGGACTTCGACGAGGCCAAGTGGCAGGCGATCGCGCCGCACGCGCAGACCCGTCTGAAGGTCCTCTCCGAGATCACCGACAACGTCGACTTCCTGTTCCTCGCCGAGCCGGTCTTCGACGAGGCGTCCTGGACGAAGGCCATGAAGGAGGGCTCCGACGACCTCCTGCGCACGGCGCGGGAGAAGCTGGAGGCCGCCGACTGGGCCTCGGCCGAGTCCCTGAAGGAGGCGGTCCTGGCCGCCGGCGAGGCGCACGGCCTCAAGCTCGGCAAGGCCCAGGCCCCGGTCCGCGTCGCCGTCACCGGGCGCACGGTCGGCCTGCCCCTCTTCGAGTCCCTCGAGGTCCTGGGCAAGGAGAAGACGCTGGCCCGTATCGACGCGGCACTGGCGAGGCTCGCGGCGTAACGAACGCCACACACGGAGGGCGGCACCCGGGACACCCGGGTGCCGCCCTCCGCCGTACCCCCCAGGTGCGTGCACCGGGCGGGTGGCCGTCCCCGGACACGGTGGCCGCTCGCCGGTTACGGTCGGGGCATGAGCATTCGCGCCGTGGTCTGGGACGTGGACGACACCCTCTTCGACTACACCACCGCCGACCGCGAGGGCATGCGCGCCCACCTGGTGGCCGAAGGGCTCCTCGCCGGGTACGGGTCGCCGGACGAGGCGCTCGCGCGCTGGCGGGAGATCACCGACCTGCAATGGGCCCGCTTCGCCGCCGGCGAGGTCGACTTCGTCACACAGCGGCGCGACCGCGCCCGGGTCTTCCTGAACCGGCCGGGGCTGACGGACACCGAGGCCGACGACTGGTTCCAGCGGTACGTGCGGCACTACGAGGCCGCCTGGTCCCTGTTCCCGGACGTCCTGCCGGTGCTCGACGCGCTGGCCGCCAGCCACCGGCACGCGGTGCTGTCCAACTCCAGCCTGACCGTCCAGGACCGCAAGCTGCGCCTGCTCGGCGTGCGCGACCGCTTCGAGGCCCTGCTGTGCGCCGCCGAGCTGGGCGTCTCCAAGCCCCGGGCCGGCGCCTTCCTGGCCGCCTGCGACGCCCTGGCGCTCGCCCCGCACGAGGTCGCGTACGTCGGCGACCACCCGGAGATCGACGGGCGGGGCGCCGCCGACGCCGGGCTGCTGTCGGTCTGGATCGACCGCGGCGGCGCCTACGCCACCCTGGATCCGCCCACCGGACCGCACCGCATCGCCTCCCTCTCCGAACTACCCGGGCTCCTCGGCGCGGATAGTCGTTTTGGAGCCCCGTCCACCTTCAGGTAATGTTCTTCCTGCGCCGCCGGGGAGCGGGCCGAGAGGCCCAGAACCGGGGGAGCGAACTAGAACGAGAACCCTTACGGGGCTTGAGTTCCAGTGGCCTATGGTGTAATTGGCAGCACGACTGATTCTGGTTCAGTTAGTCTTGGTTCGAGTCCAGGTAGGCCAGCTCGCAGAGCTCATCTGCGCCGCGGATCACATCCGCAAGCCCCCGTTGTGTAGCGGCCTAGCACGCTGCCCTCTCAAGGCAGTAGCGCCGGTTCGAATCCGGTCGGGGGTACTGATCTCGGTCAAGTCGAGATCGCTAGGGCCCCCGTTGTGTAGCGGCCTAGCACGCCGCCCTCTCAAGGCGGTAGCGCCGGTTCGAATCCGGTCGGGGGTACGGACTGGTCTAAACCATCATTGGTCTATGGTGTAATTGGCAGCACGACTGATTCTGGTTCAGTTAGTCTTGGTTCGAGTCCAGGTAGACCAGCTCGGACCTGCGGAAACGCAGTGTCCAGGCCCCCGTTGTGTAGCGGCCTAGCACGCCGCCCTCTCAAGGCGGTAGCGCCGGTTCGAATCCGGTCGGGGGTACAAAAGGAAGGCCCTTCGCTTCGGCGGAGGGCCTTCGCCGTTCCCGGCGGCGGCTACTCGAAGCCGTACCGCCGCGCCGACTCCTCCTCCTGCGCCAGCCGGTGCAGCGCCTGCAGCATCGGCTCCACGAGGACCGCGCCCAGCACCGCGGTCTCCACCTTCTCCGCCTCCGAGGGATGCGTCTCCACGAAGTCCAGGTCGAGGACCGCCGCCTGGTGCATCAACTTCGCGTAGGAGACCAGCAGTTCGGGGTTCCAGTCGTAGCCGAGCCGGCGGAACGCGGCCACCGCCACCACCAGGGAGCGGTACGCGGGCGAGATGGTGACCAGCAGCTTGGCGTTGGACCAGCCCAGTGTCTCCAGCAGCTCGTCCACCCCCTCGTGCGCGGCCCGGATCCACTCGTCCTCCTCGTCCGGCTCCGGCACCTGCGGCAGCGCCCACAGGGCCGCGCCCAGCCGGATGGTGCGACCCAGCGAGTCGTCGTCGACATGGCCCAGCACCTCGCGGACCGTCGCCACCGGGATCCGGCCGACCTGGATCATCGCGCGCACCAGCCGCAGCCGCCGCAGGTGCTCCTCGTCGTACTCCGCCGTGGTGGCGTTGATCTGCCGGCCCGGGGCCAACAGACCCTCGCGCAGGTAGTACTTGATCGTCGCGGTGGACACACCGCTGCGCTCGCTCAGTTCGGCCAGCCGCATCTCTTGCGCCTCTCCTTGGGGAGTGTCACTATCCAAGCACCACTCGAATGGATAGTGGTGCTATCCGATCAATCGAAACGGGGGTCGTGATGTTCACCAGACCGGTACTCGGCCGCACCACCGCTGCGGCGGAGGGCGATGTGGTGGTCCTCCTGATCGGCATGCGCATCAACCGCTTCTGGGCGGTGCACCAGTGGCTCCCGGTCATGCTGGCGATGTTCCGCATGCTGGGGGAGCTGGCCCGGGACAGGGACCGGGGGCTGCTCGGGCGCGTCCTGCTCACGGCCTCGCCGCGGACGTACTACGTGGTGCAGTACTGGGAGTCCAAGGAGCGGCTCTACGCGTACGCGACCGCGCCCGACGCCTTCCACCACCGGGTCTGGGCGCTGATCAACCGCAGGGAGCGGGCCGGGAAGGTGCGCGGGCACGTGGGCATCTGGCACGAGACGTACGTCGTCCCGGAGGGCTCCTACGAGTCGGTCTACGGCGACATGCCGGCGTTCGGGCTGGCCGCCGCGCACGGGCAGGTACCGCTGGAGAAGCGGGGGCGGTACGCCAAGGACCGGTTCGCGTACCGCTCGCAGCGGGCGCCGGAGTCCGGGAAGACCGCCTGACGGGGCGATCGGGGGACCGGGGGACCGGGGAGGGCTCGCCGCGGCGTTGGGGCGGGCCCTCCCCGGTGACGTTCCCGGGATGCCGGTGGCTCAGCCCGAGCGGCGCAGCGCCTCGGAGAGACGGGCCGCCGCGTCGATGACCGCCTGGGCGTGCATACGGCCCGGATGGCGGGTCAGGCGCTCGATCGGGCCGGAGACGGACACCGCGGCCACCACGCGGTTGGAGGGGCCGCGCACGGGCGCGGAGACGGACGCCACGCCCGGCTCGCGCTCGCCGATGGACTGGGCCCAGCCGCGCCGCCGTACGCCCGACAGGGCCGTCGCCGTGAAACGGGCGCCCTGCAGGCCGCGGTGCAGCCGCTCCGGCTCCTCCCAGGCCATCAGGATCTGGGCGGAGGAACCGGCCTTCATGGTCAGCGTGGAGCCGACCGGGACCGTGTCCCGCAGGCCGGACAGACGCTCGGCCGCGGCCACGCAGATCCGCATGTCCCCCTGGCGCCGATAGAGCTGCGCGCTCTCGCCGGTGACGTCCCGGAGGTGGGTGAGCACGGGGCCGGCCGTGGCGAGCAGGCGGTCCTCGCCGGCCGCCGCCGCCAGTTCCGCGAGGCGCGGGCCGAGGATGAACCGGCCCTGCATGTCGCGTGCCACCATGCGGTGGTGTTCCAGGGCCACGGCCAGGCGGTGGGCCGTGGGTCGTGCCAGTCCGGTGGCGCCGACCAGACCCGCGAGGGTGGCCGGACCGGACTCCAGAGCGCTCAGGACGAGGGCCGCCTTGTCCAGAACGCCGACGCCGCTACTGTTGTCCATGCAACGATACTCGCGTCTCACTCTGTGAAACGCAAGTTCAATTTTCCGTGGAACGCGCCACCCTGGAATCACACAGCGGCCCGCGCACCACAGGGCCCGGCGGCGGACGTCCGAGAACACCGGGGCGCGGGCGCCGTCTCCCCAAGATCTCGAGTTGGGCCGGTGGACGCTCGCCGGCCGGAGGGAAAGCGATGGGTAGGACACTCGCGGAGAAGGTCTGGGACGACCACGTCGTCCGGCGCGCCGAGGGCGAGCCCGACCTCCTCTACATCGATCTGCACCTCCTGCACGAGGTGACCAGCCCGCAGGCCTTCGACGGGCTGCGCAAGGGCGGTCGCCAGGTGCGCCGTCTCGACCTCACCATCGCGACCGAGGACCACAACACCCCGACCCTCGACATCGACAAGCCCATCGCCGACCCGGTCTCCCGGGCCCAGCTGGAGACGCTGCGCAAGAACTGCGCCGAGTTCGGGGTGCGCCTGCACCCGCTGGGCGACGTCGAGCAGGGCGTCGTGCACGTCGTCGGCCCCCAGCTGGGCCTGACGCAGCCCGGCACCACCGTGGTCTGCGGCGACTCCCACACCTCGACGCACGGCGCCTTCGGCGCGCTGGCGTTCGGCATCGGCACCTCCCAGGTGGAGCACGTGCTGGCCACCCAGACGCTGCCGATGGCCCGGCCGAAGACCATGGCCATCACCGTCGACGGCGAGCTGCCCGACGGCGTCACCGCCAAGGACCTGATCCTGGCGATCATCGCGAGGATCGGCACCGGCGGCGGCCAGGGCTACGTCCTGGAGTACCGCGGCTCCGCCATCGAGAAGCTCTCGATGGAAGCCCGGATGACCATCTGCAACATGTCGATCGAGGCCGGTGCCCGCGCCGGCATGATCGCCCCGGACGAGACCACCTTCGAGTACCTCAAGGGCCGCCCGCACGCCCCCGAGGGCGCCGACTGGGACGCCGCGGTCGAGTACTGGAAGACCCTGCGCACCGACGAGGACGCGGTCTTCGACGCCGAGGTCGTCATCGCCGCGGACGAGCTGTCGCCGTTCGTCACCTGGGGTACCAACCCCGGCCAGGGCGCCCCGCTTTCGGCAGCCGTCCCCGATCCGGCTTCGTACGAAGACGCTTCGGAGCGCCTCGCCGCCGAAAAGGCCCTGGAGTACATGGGGTTGGCGGCCGGCCAGCCGCTGCGCTCCATCGGCGTGGACACCGTCTTCGTAGGCTCCTGCACCAACGGCCGTATCGAGGATCTGCGCGCCGCCGCCGATCTGCTGCGCGGTCGCAAAGTCGCCGACGGCGTACGGATGCTGGTCGTCCCGGGCTCCGTCCGGGTCGGTCTGCAGGCCGTCTCCGAGGGTCTGGACGTGGTCTTCAAGGAGGCCGGCGCCGAGTGGCGGCACGCGGGCTGCTCGATGTGCCTCGGCATGAACCCCGACCAGCTGGCCCCGGGCGAGCGTTCCGCGTCCACCTCCAACCGCAACTTCGAGGGCCGGCAGGGCAAGGGCGGCCGTACCCACCTGGTGTCGCCGCAGGTCGCGGCGGCCACCGCGGTCCTCGGCCACCTGGCCTCGCCCGCCGACCTGACCGACGACCGCACGCCCGCTGGAGTCCGATAACCATGGAAGCCTTCACCACCCACACCGGCCGGGCCGTCCCGCTGCGCCGCAGCAACGTCGACACCGACCAGATCATCCCCGCCCACTGGCTCAAGAAGGTGACCCGGGACGGCTTCGAGGACGGGCTGTTCGAGGCCTGGCGCAAGGATCCGGAGTTCGTGCTCAACCGTCCCGAGCGGCAGGGCGCGACCGTCCTGGTCGCCGGTCCCGACTTCGGCACCGGCTCCTCCCGGGAGCACGCCGTCTGGGCGCTGCAGAACTACGGCTTCAAGACCGTGATCTCCTCCCGCTTCGCGGACATCTTCCGGGGCAACTCGCTGAAGAACGGCCTGCTCACGGTGGTGCTCGACCAGGAGGTCGTGGACGCGCTGTGGAAGCTGACCGAGGCGGACCCGCAGACCGAGATCACCGTGGACCTGCAGACCCGTGAGGTGCGCGCCGAGGGCGTCACCGCCTCCTTCGAGCTGGACGAGAACTCCCGCTGGCGGCTGCTGAACGGGCTGGACGACATCTCCATCACTCTGCGGAACGAGACCGACATCGCCGACTACGAGGGCAAGCGGCCCGCCCACAAGCCGCGCACGCTCCAGGTCTGACCCGGCGACCCCGGCAGGTCGACTTTCGGCCACCTCAACACACCGGCTGTACCCCCGATCGCCACGATTGGGGGTACAGCCATGTCTGCCCCCGAACGGCCCCGCGCCGTCCCACCGAAGCGCACAACTTCCCACGTTAGAGGGGTGGTTGGCCGGGTAGGCGCTCCACTGGGCCAAGGTCCGCGCGAGCGCCGACAGGACTGTCCGGCGCGGTAGTTGCACCCTGCGCAGGCGACAACTCGCCCCAGATGGCACAATCTGTGCATGGAACACGACGGCCAACTCCAGCTCTATACGGCGGTCGCGGACCAACTCAAGGAAGCGCACTCAAGGGTGCGCGCACTGCAAGTCCCGGAGGGCGTACGGATGGCGCTGACCCGGAAGCTGCTGGTCATTACGGCCGCGGCCAAGCACGATCTCGCCGCTGCGGCAAGGCGACTGGAGCGGTTCAACGCGGACCTCGACGTGGGACGGATCCCCGAAGAGGACGACTGAGCGGTCCGGGACAGCCGATTTCGCTGCGGCACAAGGGTGATAAGCCCGTTTCGTGTTTGATTTGCGGTATATATCTGCCTAACGTGCGAAAAAGCTTGAACACTTTCGTTCTGGCGATGTCTCCGAAGGGGAAGACGTGAACAAGGCGCAGCTCGTAGAAGCGATTGCCGACAAGATGGGCGGCCGCCAGCAGGCCGCCGAGGCTGTCGATCATGTCCTGGACGCCATCGTCCGCTCGGTCGTCGCGGGCGAGCGGGTCTCGGTCACCGGCTTCGGGTCCTTCGAGAAGGTGGACCGTCCCGCTCGCTACGCCCGTAACCCCCAGACGGGCGAGCGGGTTCGCGTCAAGAAGACCTCCGTGCCGCGCTTCCGCGCGGGCCAGGGCTTCAAGGACCTGGTGAGCGGCTCGAAGAAGCTTCCGCGGGGCGGCGAGGTCTCGGTGAAGAAGGCGCCCAAGGGCAGCCTGACCGGCGGCGCTTCCGCCACGGTCAAGAAGGCCGCCGCGAAGAAGACGACCAAGGCGGCCGCGGCGAAGAAGACCACCGCCAAGAAGGCGGCACCGGCGAAGAAGACCACCGCCGCCGCGAAGAAGGCCACGGCGAAGAAGACCACCGCCAAGAAGACCACGGCGACCGCCAAGACCGCCGCGGCGAAGAAGACCACCGCGAAGAAGGCGACGGCCAAGAAGGCCCCGGCCAAGAAGGTCACCGCCAAGAAGGCCCCGGCCAAGAAGTCGACGGCCCGCAAGACCACCGCCAAGAAGGCCACCGCCCGCAAGGCCTCCTGAGATCACCAGGGGCACTCACGGGCACTCACGCGCCGGGCCGGACTCCCCTCGGGAGTCCGGCCCGCGGCGTGTGTGCGGCCTTGATCAACACCCCTAGAACGTCTGCAGGGTCACCAGGGTGATCCGTACGGCCGCGCCCTCGCGCTCCGTCTCGATCCGCACCCGCTGCCCGGGCCGCAGCAACCGCAGCCCGCCCGCGTCGAACGCCGCCGTGTCGAAGGGCAGCGGGGTCCCGTCGTCGAGCAGCACCTGCCCGCTGCGGGTGCCGGGGTCGTACGTGTATGCGGTGGCGTGCATGACGGCCAGCGTAGTGCCTGCGGCCCCCCGCAGACGGGCGCGGTACGCCGCCGGACGCCGGCCCGTGGTGGCTGATCGCGCGGTTCCCCGCGGCCCTTCGGGGCGTTCGTCACGACCCCGGAATCAGCAACCCCGCGGACACCGCGGCGGTGTACGGCCCGACCCCCAGCGCCAGCGCCGCCCGCAGATCCTCACCGGTGTCCACGTCCTGCCGTACCGAATTCACGTCCGCGAGCCCGAGTTCCGCTGCTCCCGACGCCCGGTGCCGGGCCCGGGAATCGAGGCCGAATGCCGGCCGCAACGGCCGCCCCGGGGCCGCGCTCAGCAGAGTCGTGCCCACCGCGGCGGCGTCCGCGAGAAAGGCACGCGGATATTCGGCCGCGGCATTCAGCACCCGGGACAATTCCATTGGGCGCAGCGCCGGGAGATCCGCGTTCAGCGCCGCGACCGCGGCGGCCGGGCGCGATTCCCGTACGACGGCCGCCCCGTGCCCGAGCGCGGCGTTCAGCCCGCTGCCCGGAGCGTCCGGGACGATCCGGGCGCCCAGCGCCTCCAAGGTCCGGCCGGCCAGCGCGTCGTCCGTGACGACCACCACATCCGCGACCGCCGTGCAGGCCAGCGCCGCGGCCACCGTGTCCTGCGCGAACGCCAACGCCAGCCCGGGGCGCACCCCGTCCGCGGCGGTGTCCGAGAGCCTGCTCTTGGCCCGCGCCAGAGGCTTCAGGGGGATGACCAACGTCCACTGCACCGGCGTACCGTCCCTCTCTTGTCGCGCTCATTGTCACCCGGCCGCGTCCGGCCGGGTGGGGTATCGGTGAGGACGCGACGCTCCCGGCAGGGCGGTGGCCGGGGACGGGCGGGCGTACGGTGTTCTCGACAGACCGGCGGCCTGGGGCGACACTTGTGCGGCCCCCCGGCCGAGGTGCCGAGGTGACAGCCCTTAGAGGCCTAGAGGAAGGTGTCCGCGTGCCCCGCCGCCAAATCGGGTTCTGGTACCGCTTCGCCGCGGTCCTCTGCAAACCGCCACTGGTGGTCCTGATCAAGCGGGACTGGCGCGGAATGGAGCACATTCCGGCCGAGGGCGGATTTATCACCGCGGTGAACCACAATTCACATGTGGACCCCTTCGCGTACGCGCACTATCAGTACAACACCGGACGGGTTCCGCGATTCCTGGCGAAGAGCGGCCTTTTCAAGAAGGGATTCGTCGGCGCCGCCATGCGCGGCACCGGGCAGATCCCCGTCTACCGCGAGAGCACGGACGCGCTCAGCGCTTTCCGGGCCGCGATCGACGCAGTGGAGCGCGGCGAGTGCGTCGCCTTCTACCCCGAGGGCACCCTCACCCGCGACCCCGACGGCTGGCCCATGACCGCCAAGACCGGCGCCGCCCGCGTGGCCCTGCAGACCAAGTGCCCGGTGATCCCGGTCGCCCAGTGGGGCTGCAACGAACTGCTGCCGCCCTACGCCAAGAAGCCCCATCTCCTGCCGCGCAAGACGCACCAGGTCCTGGCCGGGCCGCCCGTCGACCTCTCCCGTTTCTACGACAAGGAGATGACCGCCGACGTGCTGCGGGAGGCCACCGAGGTCATCATGGCGGCCGTCACCCGCCAGCTCGAGGAGATCCGCGGCGAGAAGGCGCCCGACACCCCCTACGACCCGCGCCGCGAGCGGATCGAGCAGCGCCGCAGGACCGCCTCGCAGGCCGCGCGAGCGGGCGCAGGCGCCGACACGGCCGCCGGCGGCCCGCAGGCCGCCGAGGCCGCCCGGGAAGTCTCGCGGACCGGTACCGAGGAGGAGAGCGGCAAGTGAGCAAGACCGTGCGCGCAGCCGTCATGGGCACCGGCTCGTGGGGCACCGCCTTCGGCATGGTTCTCGCCGACGCGGGCTGCGAGGTGACCCTGTGGGCCCGTCGTCCGGAGCTGGCCGAGGCGGTCAACTCCACCCGCACCAACCCCGACTACCTGCCCGGCGTCGAACTCCCGCGCAACCTCGGGGCCACCGCCGACGCCGCCGAGGCGCTGCGCGACGCGGACTTCACCGTCCTCGCCGTCCCCTCCCAGACGCTGCGCGCCAACCTCGCCGAGTGGACCCCGCTGCTCGCGCCGGGCACCGTGCTCGTCTCCCTGATGAAGGGCGTCGAGCTGGGCTCCACCATGCGGATGAGCGAGGTGATCGACGACGTCGCCAAGGTCGGCGCCGACCGCATCGCCGTCGTCACCGGACCCAACCTGGCCCGCGAGATCGCCGCCCGCATGCCCGCCGCGGCCGTCGTGGCCTGCACCGACGAGGCCGTCGCCCGGCGGCTCCAGGCGGCCTGCCACACGCCCTACTTCCGGCCGTACACCAACACCGACGTGATCGGCTGCGAACTCGGCGGCGCGGTCAAGAACGTGATCGGCCTCGCCGTCGGCATCGCCGACGGCATGGGCCTCGGCGACAACGCGAAGGGCTCGCTCATCACCCGCGGCCTCGCCGAGACCACCCGGCTCGGCATGGCGCTCGGCGCGGACCCGCTGACGTTCTCCGGGCTCGCGGGCCTCGGCGACCTGGTGGCCACCTGCTCGTCGCCGCTGTCCCGCAACCACACCTTCGGCACCAACCTCGGCAAGGGCATGACCCTCGAGCAGACCATCACGGTCACCAAGCAGACCGCCGAGGGCGTCAAGTCCTGCGAGTCGGTGGCGGATCTGGCCCGCCGGCACGGTGTCGAGATGCCCATCACCGAGACGGTCGTGGACATCGTGCACGAGGGCAAGCCGCCGGTCGTCGCCGTCAAGGAACTGATGTCGCGCAGCGCCAAGCCCGAGCGGCGCTGAACCCCGCCCCACGCGGCGCCGGGCGGTGCCGGCCCACCGCCGGCGCGACGCTGAGCGACCGTCCGTGCGACGCTGAGCGACCGCGCCGGAGCGGCCGCTGACTCGGGGGATACCAACGGGTACTCTCAACCCGATATGAGCACCGAGAACCTCCCCCAGAGCCCTGACCAGCCGTCCCGCAAGCCGCGCGTGGCCGTCGTGTTCGGCGGGCGCAGCTCCGAGCACGGGATCTCCGTGGTCACCGCGGGCGCCGTCCTCAAGGCCATCGACCGGACGAAGTACGACGTCCTGCCGATCGGCATCACCGCGGACGGGCGTTGGGCGCTGACGGCCGACGAGCCGGACCGGATGGCCATCACCGACCGCCGCACCCCGAGCGTGGCGGAGCTGGCCGAGTCGCACGAGGGCGGCGTGGTGCTCCCCGTCGACCCCGCGAACCGCGAGGTCGTCTACAGCGAGCCCGGCTCGGTGCCCAAGGCCCTCGGCGAGGTCGACGTGGTCTTCCCGGTGCTGCACGGCCCGTACGGCGAGGACGGCACCCTCCAGGGCCTCCTGGAGCTGTCCGGAGTGCCGTACGTGGGTTCGGGCGTGCTCGCCTCGGCCGTCGGCCAGGACAAGGAGTACATGAAGCGGGTGTTCACCTCCTTCGGGCTCAAGGTCGGCCCGTACCTGGTGATCCGCCCCCGCGAGTGGGAGCGGAACGAGTCCGCGGTCCGCAAGCGGATCGTCGACTTCGCCGGCGAGCACGGCTGGCCGCTGTTCGTGAAGCCCGCGCGCGCGGGCTCCTCCATCGGCATCACCAAGGTCGACGACCTCTCCGGCCTGGACGAGGCGATCGCCGAGGCCCAGTCGCACGACCCGAAGATCCTGATCGAGGCCGCCGTCCGCGGCCGCGAGATCGAGTGCGGCGTCCTGGAGTTCGAGGACGGTCCGCGCGCCTCCGTGCCGGCCGAGATCCCGCCGCCGGACGCGCACGCGTACTACGACTTCGAGGCCAAGTACATCGACTCCACGCCCGGCATCGTCCCGGCCCCGCTCACCGACGAGGAGACCGCCGAGGTGCGGCGGCTCGCGGTCGAGGCGTTCGAGGCGGCCTCCTGCGAGGGCCTGGTCCGCGCCGACTTCTTCCTCGACGAGGACGGCGAGTTCGTGATCAACGAGATCAACACCATGCCCGGCTTCACGCCGATCTCGATGTACCCGAAGATGTGGCAGGCCACCGGGATCAGCTACCCGGAGCTGGTGGACCGGCTGGTGCAGGCGGCCCTGCGCCGCCCGACCGGACTGCGCTGACCCCGCGCGCTCACCGCATGGAGGCGATCCCCTTGGGGATCGCCTTCTTCACGGCGCCGGCCAGTTCCGTGAGCACCGAGGCGCCCTCGTCCTGCGCCGACATCCCCGCGGGCAGGCTCACCTGCGCATAGGCCACGCGGTTCGCCGTGGTGAACCGCCAGGTGCCGTCGCCGCTCTTCTCCATCAGCCAGTCGACGCCGTTCACCCCGCCCGCGACGGCGTCCGGGTCGCCGCCCTGGGCGACCTCGGGGTCGACCATCTTCGGCGGCCGTACGACACCGCAGCGCAGTATGATCGCCGGGCTTCCCCAGCCCGCCGTGTAGGCGGACCGGGGCTCGGGGTCGTGACGGCTCCGTCCGTCCAGCTTCCCGGGCAGTGCCCGGCGCAGGTCCCGGCAGACCTTCGCCGTCTTCGCGTCGGGGGTGGGAACCGCGACCGTGGCGCTGTCGTCTGCTGTGGAGCAGCCCGCGACCGCGATCAGCAGCGCGGGCGCGAGCAGGCCGAACGGCCGGGGACGGAAGAAGTTCACCGGCCAAGCGTAGACGGGGGCTACAGATGGACGACCGGGCAGGTCAGGGTGCGGGTGATGCCGTCCACTTGCTGGACCTTCGCGACCACCATGCGACCGAGTTCGTCGACGGTGTCGGACTGGGCGCGCACGATGACGTCATAAGGTCCCGTCACGTCCTCGGCCTGGATCACTCCAGGGATCTTGCCGATCGTCTCGGCGACGGTCGACGCCTTGCCGACCTCCGTCTGGATCAGGATGTACGCCTGTACCACGGAACCTCCAGGGCGGCCACGAGGATCATGTGGGGAAAAGGAACGCCACGGTATCGCGTCGCCGCTCCCCGCGGGGAGACCCGCGGGGGCCGGGCTTGCGCGCCAGGGGTGCAGGCACGACAGAAGTTGACGGTCATCTCGACGGTATCGGGGAGACTGATGACGCGCGACCGGGCACGCACAGGCACAGAAGGGGCTTGAGGCAATGAAGGGCACAGTGGGTGAGTTGGGTGAGTTCGGGCTCATCCGGGAGCTGACCTCCCGTCTCACCACGACCCCGGTGGTCCGGGTCGGCCCCGGTGACGACGCCGCGGTGGTCGCCGCGCCCGACCGCAGGGTGGTGGCGAGCACCGACATCCTGCTGGAGGGACGGCACTTCCGCCGCGACTGGTCCACGGCGTACGACGTCGGGCGCAAGGCCGCGGCGCAGAACCTGGCGGACATCGCCGCGATGGGCGCCGTACCCACCGCGCTGCTGCTCGGCCTGGTCGTCCCGGCCGAACTCCCGGTCACCTGGCCGACCGAGCTGATGGACGGACTGCGCGACGAGTGCCAGGTCGCGGGTGCCGCCGTTGTGGGCGGGGACGTCGTGCGCGGGGACACCATCATGGTGTCGATCACCGCACTCGGCGATCTGCGCAACCAGGAGCCGGTGACCCGCGCCGGCGCCCAGCCCGGTGACCTCGTGGCCGTCACGGGCTGGCTGGGCTGGTCCGCGGCCGGCTACGCGGTGCTCTCCCGCGGCTTCCGCTCGCCGCGCGCCTTCGTGGAGGCCCACCGGCGACCCGAGCCGCCGTACCACGCGGGCCCGGCCGCCGCCGCGCTCGGCGCCACCGCGATGTGCGACGTCAGCGACGGTCTGATCGCCGACCTCGGCCACATCGCCGAGGCCAGCAAGGTGCGCATCGACATCCGGTCCGGCGCGATCGACATCCCGACCCAGATGAACGACATCGGGCAGGCCGTCGGCGTCGACCCGCTCCAGTGGGTGCTGACCGGGGGAGAGGACCACGCGATCGTGGCCACGTTCCCGCCGGACGCCAAGCTCCCGGCCCGCTGGAAGGTGATCGGCGAGGTCCTCAACCCCTCGGCGCTGCCCCAGGTGACCGTCGACGGGGCCCCGTGGACCAGCAAGGGCGGCTGGGACCACTTCGGGGACATCGAGTCGTGATCCCCCGGGTGCTCACGGTCGCCGGGTCCGATTCGGGCGGCGGCGCGGGCGTGCAGGCCGACCTGAAGACGATGCTGGCGCTCGGCGTGCACGGGATGAGCGTGATCACGGCGGTGACCGCGCAGAACTCGCTGGGCGTGCAGGGCGCCTGGGAGCTGCCGGTGGAGGCCGTACGGGCCCAGTACCGCAGTGTGGTCGACGACATCGGCGTGCAGGCCGTGAAGACCGGGATGCTCGCCTCGGCCGAACTGGTCGAGGCGGTCGCCGAGTTGATCTCCGGCACCGGCGTGCCGGCCGTGGTGGACCCGGTGGGCGTCTCCAAGCACGGCGATCCGCTGCTCGCCGCCTCCGCCCTGGACTCGGTCCGGGGCAGGCTGCTGCCGGTGGCGACCGTGGCCACGCCCAACCTCGACGAGGTGACCCAACTCACGGGGGTGCGGGTCGACTCCGAGGGCGATCTGCGGCGGGCCGCGGCGGCCGTGCTGGAGTACGGCCCGCGATGGGTGCTGATCAAGGGCGGGCATCTGTCCGGCGACGCCGTGGACCTGCTCACGGACGGCTCGCGGGAGCACTGGCTGCGGGCCCCGCGCCACGACAACCGGCACACCCACGGCACCGGCTGCACGCTCGCCTCGGCCGTCGCGTCGGGGCTGGCGAAGGGCCTGGCCGTGCCGGAGGCGGTGACCCGGGCCAAGGAGTACGTGACCGGGGCGATCGCCGCCGGGTTCCCGCTGGGCGCGGGCATCGGACCGGTGGACCACGGGTGGCGGTTCCGGTCACCGAAGTGATCTTGCCGCTACGGGAGATGATCCCGTACGGGAGACCCTCCCGCGCCTACGGGCATGTTCCCGGGCACGGCAAAGAGCCGGCCCACCCGGAGGTGGACCGGCTCAGTGCGGCGGACCGGACGGTGGCCGCGCGCTCAGCTATGCGTCAGCGCGAGACCTTGCCGGCCTTGATGCACGAGGTGCAGGCGTTCACGCGCTTCGGCGTCCCGCCGACCACGGTACGCACACGCTGGATGTTCGGGTTCCAGCGGCGGGACGTACGGCGGTGCGAGTGCGAGATGTTGTTGCCGAAGCCCGGCCCCTTGCCGCAGACGTCGCAGTTGGCAGCCACGGGTCACTCCAAAGACTTCAGATGCACTTACGGTTGATCCCGGCATGCCGGGATCGAGATCCTAGGATCCGAGACCTTGAGTGGCGTTGCCAGGGGGAATGGCCCGATCAGGATCGGGCAACCGGAGCAGCATACAACGACTGCGTCCGTACCGCGAAACTACCATGGCAGCTCAGGGGCCCGCTCCCGGCCCTCTTCCGGAGGCCACCGCTCCGGGGTCTACGCTGCGTCCACGTCCAAGCAGCTCAGGGAGGCGCAGGTGGCGCAGGTGCCGCAGACACTGGATGCTCTCGCGGTGCGCACCTGGTGCGGTCTGGCGCTGCGCGCGCTCGGGCGGGCGCGCGAGGAGATCGACGCGATCAACGTCTATCCCGTGGCCGACGGGGACACCGGGACCAATCTGTACCTGACCGTGGAGTCGGCCGCCACCGCCCTCGAGGCCGTGTTCGACGGGTACGGGACCGGGGCCGAGGAGCCCTCCCTCGCGGACGCCGCGCGCGCGATGGCCCACGGAGCGCTCATCGGGGCCCGGGGCAACTCCGGCACGATCCTCGCCCAGCTTCTGCGGGGCATGGCCCAGGTGCTCGCCGGGGGCGAGGCGGGGGAGGCGTCCCACTGCGACGCCGCCGGACTGCGCCTGGCCCTGCGGAACGCCGCCGACTCCGCCCGCCGGGCCGTGGCCCACCCCGTGGAGGGCACGGTGCTCACGGTCGCCGCGGCGGCCGCGGCCGCCGCCGAAGGAGTGGAGGGCGACTGCGGGGCGGTCGCCCGGGCCGCCTACGAGGGCGCCGGCCTGGCACTCGCGGAAACCCCGGCCCGGCTCGCCGTGCTGCGCCGGGCCGGAGTGGTCGACGCGGGCGGCCGGGGACTGGTCACGGTGCTCGGCGCCCTGGTCGAGGCGTGCACGGGAGAGACCGTCAACGAGATCCCCAGGGCGCGGGAGACCGTCCGCGAGACCGCGGCCGCCGTCGCCGAGGCGCACGCGCGCGTCGCGGCCGTCTCCGACACCGAGACCTGCGCCGACGGCACCGACGCCGACGGCCCCGCCTACGAGGTGATCTACCTCCTGGAGGCCGGCGACGAGGCCGTGGCCCGGCTGCGCGCGCGGCTCGACGCCCTCGGGGACTCCCTCGTCGTGGTCGGCGGCGACGGACTGTGGAACGTGCACGTGCACGTCGACGACGCGGGGGCCGCCGTGGAAGCGGGCGTCGAGGCGGGCCGGCCGTACCGGATCCGGATCACCCACTTCGGGGCCGGCGACGTGCACACCGGCGGCGAGCGGCCGCCGCGCGAGCGCGCCCAGCGGGCGGTCGTCGCCGTCGTGCCCGGCGAGGGTCTGGCCGGGCTGTACACCGAGGCCGGCGCGACCACCGTGCTCGCCCGCCCCGGGGAGCCGCCCGCCAGCGGTGAGCTGGTGCAGGCCGTACGGCGTGCACACGCGCGCGAGGTGGTGCTGCTGCCCAACGACGCCGAGCTGCGCCACACCGCCGCCGCGGCCGCCGAGCAGGCCCGCACGGAGGGCATCCGGGTCGCCCTGATCCCGACCCGCTCGGCGGTCCAGGGCATCGCCGCGCTCGCCGTGCACGAGCCCGGGCGCCGGTTCGACGAGGACGTCGTCCAGATGACCTCGGCGGCGGGCGCCACCCGGTACGCCGAGGTCCTCGTCGCCGAACGCCAGTCCTGGACGTCGGCCGGCATCTGCCAGGCCGGGGACGTGCTGGGCCTGATCGACGGCGATGTGGCGGTGATCGGGCCGGACCTCATCGCCACCGCCGAGACCCTCCTGGACCGCATGCTCCGGGCGGGCGGCGAACTGGTCACCCTCGTCGTCGGGGACGAGGCCCCCGAGTCCGTCGCCACCCACCTGGAGACCCACGTCCGCGAGTCCTACCTGGCGGTGGACACGCTGGTCTACCGAGGCGGCCGCCAGGGATCCCCTCTGCTCATCGGCGTGGAGTGACCCCGGTGCCGTGAGGTGCCCGCTCAGTGGTCCGGCAGGGCGCCGAGCAGTTCCTCGGCCTCGGCGCGGCGGGAGCGGGCCGTCTCGTCCGGGATGCCAGGGTCCGCGCAGGCCGCGAGGACACCGCGCGCGCGTGCCGCCGCCCGGGCCGGGCGGCCGAGGCCGGCCTCCAGCCGGCCGGCGGCGAGTTCGGCGCCGGTGCGGCCGTGCAGCCCCTCCGCGCCGAGCGTGCCGAACAGCTCGGCCGCGCGGTCCATCCGGGCCAGCGCCGCCTCGAAGGCCTCCGCGGTGTCCCCGTCCCCATTCCCGTCCCCGTCCTCGGTGCCTCCGGCCGACCGGGCCAGCAGATCACCGAACTGACGGTGCGTGTTCGCCAGTTCCGCCGTGAGGCGGTCCCGGACCGCCGGCTCCGCCGCCGCCAGGGCCTGCTCGCACTCGCGCACCGCCTCCTCCATCAGTTCCCGTGCCCCGTCCGCCGCTCCTTCGCCGCGCAACGCCAGCCAGGCACGGGCACGCAGCGAGCGCACCAGGAAGTACGGGTTGCCGAGCCCGCGCCACAGCTCGCCCGCGCGCGTGTAGGCACGGTCCGCGTCCTCGAGCAGCCCCGCGTCGCCCAGCGACTCCGCGGCGAGATGGGCGAGCGTGGCGTGGTCCTGCTGCTCGGGCCAGTGCCGGGCGATCTCGGCGGCCCGCAGCCGCCGTTCCGCCGCCCCCCGGTGTTCCCCCAGCTCGCTCAGGCAGTCCCCGAGCCACCACTGCGCCTGTACGACGGCCCCTTCGCCGTGCGTCTCGGCGGTCAGGTCGGGCAGCGCCGACTCCAGCACTTCGGCGGCCTCCGCGCACCGGCCCTCGCGCAGCAGGAATCCGCCGAGCTGGTGCCGTGCCCACGCGCCCAGCGTGCGGCTCTCGCCCGCCTCGTCGGCCCAGTGCGCGGCCTCCAGCGCGTGCTCCGCGGCCTCCCCGGCCCCGCCCCGGCCGCCGATCACCTCGGCGAGCTGGAGATGCAGCTGGGCCCGCCCGGCGGGCTCCACGTACGGGCCGCCGTGCTCCAGCGCCGACCGCAGCGCCCGCTCGGTCCCGGCCGGGTCACCGAGCCCGTGGGCCAGCCCGGCCGCCTCGACCTCGTGCTCCACCGCGAACCAGGGCAGACCGGCCGCCACGTACTCGGCGGCGGCCAGCCGGTGACCCTCGGCGGCCTGCTCCGCGTCCCCGGCGAGCGCGGCGAGACCGGCGAGCATCCCGCGCGCCTCGGCGGCCCGGGCGGCCAGCCGTACGTCTCCCTCCGCGCGTCCCCCGACGAGCGCCGGCACCTCCCGCACGGCACGTCCGGCCTCCGCGAGCGCCTCCGCCGGGTCGCCGCCCACGCCGCCGTCGTTGTCCCCGCCGTACTCGTGCAGCCGCCGCACGAGGATCCGCGCCCGGCTCATCAGCACCGCCGCCGTCTGCCGTACGCCGGTGCCCTCCGCGGCGTACAGCGCGAGCACCTCGTCGCGGAGCGCGGCGACCTCCGTCACCGCGGCGTCCGCCTCGCCCGCCTCGTCCGCCGACGCCCGCGCATACGCGCCCCGCGCGCGTGCCGCCAGCGCCTCGCCGGGGTCGCCCGCCTCCGCGTACAGGGCGGCGGCCCGCTCGAACAAGGGGGCGCCCTCGGGGCCGCGTTCCATCGCCTGGTGGTCGGCGATCTCCGCCCGGTCGCGCGGCTCCAGCTCGGCCCCCTCGGCGGCCCGCGCGACCGCCGCCCACGCCTCCAGCGCGTGCGGCCGCAGCGTGTCCGACAGCCGGCGCGCCTCGGCCAGCAGATCGGCCAGGCCGGCCTCGCCGGAAGCCGCGGCCGCCTCGGGCGCGGGCGGTGCGACCACCGGCGCCGGGTGGGAGCGCACCGCGCGCACACCCAGCGGCAGCCGCTCCACCAGCGGCTCCTGGGCCATCCGCGCGCGGACGCGGTCACCGACGTACGACGTGCCGTTGCGCGCGTCGAACCGCGCCGCCAGCTCCAGCGCCTCCGCGCGCGCGTGGGCCGCCAGTTCCCCAGCGGTCCAGGCCCGCCCGGCCGGCCCCGGCACCCGCTGCCCGCCCAGGCCGAGAACGGTCAGCCGGTCCATCAGCAGGGCCACCACGGCCAGGAACTCCAGCCGGCTGCGCGGATGCCCGGTGTCCGTGAAATAGGCCGGCCGCTCCGCCAGCAGCTCCAGACCGCGCGCCTCGTTGCCGGTCAGCGCGCAGAACTCCACATGATCGGCGTAGGCGCCGCGCATGCTCTCCATGGGACGCACCAGGCGGAAGCCGCGCAGATGGTGGGCGCGCGCCTCGTCCGTCCGGCCGAGACGCAGCAGCGGCGCCAGCGACGAGGCCAGCACGGTGTGCGGCTCGTGGGCGCAGCTGTACTCGCCCTCCAGCACCGGCCGCCACAGCCGCAGCGCCTCCGCGTCCTCCCCGCACTCGACCTGCCAGGTGCCCTGACCGTGCAGCTCGCAGGCGTGGCAGTCGGCCATCCGGTCCCGGTCCGCGGCCAGCCAGGCGGCGTACGCCCGTCCGGCCCGGCCGAGGTCACCGATGTGCACGGCCACGCTGAACTCGGCGGCGCGCACGGCCCGTTCGGAGTGCCCGGCGAGCCGGTAGCGGTGCTCCATCTCGCCGAGCCACTTCTCGACCGACGCCAGCGGGACGTGCGGCTGGTCCAGCATGCCCGCCGACATCCACTTGAAGACCCAGTGCAGGGAGTGCGTCTCGTACTCGTCGAAGTCCTCGGGCCGTTCGTCCCACAGGCGCAGCAGCCGCGCGAACGGGACGAACATCTTGTCCTTCTCGGAGCTGTAGTTGTAGACCTTCAGCTGGTGCCCGAGCGCCTCGATCACGGCGAGCGGGACGTTCAGCCGCTCGGCCTCGGCGAGCAGCTGCTCCGCGCGCGCGTTGCGGGCGGGCCCCTCCGGCCGCTCCGAGTTCTCCGCCATCGCCCGGCGCAGCGCGTCGAAGTCCGTGATCTCGCCCATCAGTGACCGTTCTCCCCGTGTGTGGCCCACTCCAGCAGACCGATGAACGCCCGGTTGAGCAGCGCCGAGTCCGCCGGCCTGAGCGGGCGCTGCGCCATCAGCAGCGCCTGCCCGTACAGCGACTCGGTGGCGGTGCCGATCAGCTCCGGGTCCCGGACCGAGGCGATCCGCCGGATCAGCGGGTTGAGGTGGTTGAGCACCAGCCGCGCGCGCGGTGCGCTGCCGCGCAGCGAGCCCAGGATGCCCGCCCACAGGTCGTCGGCCCGCTCCTCGGCCTCGGCCCTGGCCTGTTCGTGCCGGGCGGCCCGGTCGTCCAGGTGCAGCGCGGGCACCGACAGCGGGTGGAACGCGCGCAGCACGACATCGCAGCCCAGCGGGTCGAGCTTCGCCCGCGCGGCCGCCAGGAATCCGGACAGCGCCAGTTCCTCCGCCGGATCGAGCGCGTCCAGGTGCGCGGTCACCGTGTCCGCGTCCAGCTCGGCGACCACCGTGCCCGGCCGTACCGAGGGCAGCGCCTCCACCAGCTCGCTGTCGTACGTGTAACCGCCGTTGACCACCCCGACGCCCTGCGCGGAGGCGATCGGCGCGACCTGCCGGTACTCCTCGACCGTGCGCGTGAAGTGCACCACCGGGTGCCGCTGCGCGAACTCCTCCAGGGAGAGCTGACCGTCGGTGGTCTCGAACGGCAGCCACGGCAGCATCGTGCGCAGCATCTCGCCGTCGTGCCGGGCCAGGGACTTCACGCCCAGGTGGTGCACGGCGAGGAACGCCGCCAGCCGCTCCGGGTCACCGGCCGCCAGCCCGGTCAGCCAGGACCTGATCCGCTCGCCCAGGGCCTCCCGTACGGCCGCCAGCGTCTCGTCCTCGTACAGCGCCTCGCGCGAGGCCGTGGGCCGCAGGCTGTCGGTGTCCAGCACGCAGCGCACGAAGAACGCCCAGTCAGGCAGGAGCTGTTCGGCCCGCTCGGTGAGCAGCATGCCCTTCAGGTGCACCCGGTGCGTGGCCCGCTGCGCCGGGCTGACCGCCGACGGCAGCACGTACGCCACCCCGCGGATCCCGGCGACCGGTACGTCCAGGCCGATCGAGTCCAGGGGCGTGAACCCGAACAGCTCGTGGCAGTGCCGGGCGAGCGCCACCCGCCGGGCGGCCGGAGAGGGGTACGGGCGGTCCCAGGGCGCCGGCAGGTCGGTGACCGCCTCCTCGTCCACCCGGACGTCGTACGGCAGCAGCGAGCCGAAGTCCCGGGCCAGGGCGCGGACCCGCTCGGGCGCCAGCCACTGCGCCGCTCCGGCCCGGGCCACCAGGTGCACGGTGGTGCCCGGCTCGGGCCGCTCCGCGTCCGGCAGCGTGCGCACGCTGTACGAGCCGTCGTCGCGGGCCGTCCACTCCACCGGCGGGGCCCCGGGGGTACGGGCGCTGCGGCTGACCACGCGGATCCGCTCGGCGACCACGAAACAGGCCAGCAGACCGATGCCGAACTGCCCGAGGAAGCCGGACCGGGCCTCCTGCACGCCGTCCGCGCGCTTGGAGCTGCGGCCGATGGTCGCCAGCAGGCTGTGCACGTCCGACTCGGTGAGCCCGACGCCGGTGTCCTCCACCCGCAGCGTCCCGTCCGCCGCGTGCAGCCGCACCCGCGCCGGGGCGCCGGGATCCTCGGCCCGCCGGGCCGTGATGGCGTCCACCGCGTTCTGCAGCAGCTCGCGCAGATAGACCCTGGGACTGGAGTAGAGGTGATGGGAGAGCAGGTCCACCAGACCGCGCAGGTCGACCTGGAACGTGTGGGGTGACTGGGGTGCCTGGGATGGCTGTGAGGTCTGGGAGTCCATCGTCGCAGCGCCGGCGGGGGGAGCGTGCGTTCGGCGCGGGGTCGGGCGGTCCCGGATGGGGCGGTGACCGCGGGGGATGGCCGGAGCGCGCCATCCTAGAGCCGGAACGGCCCACCTGACCAGCGGTTTCCCGAACCGGTACGGCTCGCGGACCCGAAGCCGCCGGGCGGCCGCTACGGCTTTGTCGGTGCGGTGGTGTGCAATGGATCTCGTGCCCGCACTGGAAGAACCCCTCAAGCAGTCACTGAAGTCAGTGCTCGGCCCCGCCACCGCGAAGGTGATGGCCGAGCACCTCGGCCTGCACTCGGTCGGCGACCTCCTGCACCACTACCCGCGCAGATACGAGGAGCGCGGCCGGCTCACCCCGCTCGCCGAGCTGCCGATGGACGAGCACGTCACGGTGGTCGCCCAGGTCGCCGACGCCCGCTTGCACACCTTCGCCTCGTCCCGGGCCCCGCGCGGCAAGGGGCAGCGCCTCGAGGTCACGATCACCGACGGCAGTGGCAGGCTCCAGCTGGTCTTCTTCGGCAACGGCGTGCACAAGCCCCACAAGGAGCTGCTGCCGGGCACGCGCGCGATGTTCGCCGGCAAGGTCTCCGTCTTCAACCGCCGCCTCCAGCTCGCCCATCCGGCCTACGAACTGCTGCGCGGCGACAGCGAGGAGAGCGCCGAGACCTGGGCCGGCGCCCTGATCCCGCTCTATCCGGCCACCGCCAAACTGGAGTCCTGGAAGATCGGCAAGGCGGTCCAGACGGTGCTGCCCAGCGCCCAGGAAGCCGTCGACCCCCTGCCGCCCTCCCTCCAGGAGGGCCGCGGCCTGGTCACCCTCCCCGAGGCCCTGCTCAAGATCCACCGCCCGCACACCCAGGCCGACATCGCCGACGCCCGGGCCCGGCTGAAGTGGGACGAGGCCTTCGTCCTCCAGGTCGCCCTCGCCCGCCGCCGCCACGCCGACGCCCAGCTCCCCGCGGTGGCCCGCCGGCCGAAGCCGGACGGTCTCCTGACGGCCTTCGACGACCGGCTGCCCTTCACCCTCACCGAGGGCCAGCGGAAGGTCTCCGAGGAGATCTTCCACGACCTCGCCACCGAGCACCCGATGCACCGCCTCCTCCAGGGCGAGGTCGGCTCCGGCAAGACCCTCGTCGCACTGCGCGCCATGCTCGCCGTGGTCGACGCGGGCGGCCAGGCCGCGATGCTCGCGCCCACCGAGGTCCTCGCCCAGCAGCACCACCGCTCGGTCACCGAGATGATGGGCGAGCTGGCCGAGGGGGGCATGCTGGGCGGCGCCGAGCACGCCACCAAGGTGGTGCTGCTCACCGGCTCGATGGGCGCGGCCGCCCGCCGCCAGGCCCTGCTCGACCTGGTCACCGGCGAGGCCGGCCTGGTCATCGGCACCCACGCCCTGATCGAGGAGAAGGTCCAGTTCCACGACCTCGGCCTGGTGGTCGTGGACGAACAGCACCGCTTCGGCGTCGAGCAGCGCGACGCCCTGCGCGGCAAGGGCAAGCAGCCCCCGCACCTGCTGGTCATGACGGCCACCCCCATCCCGCGCACGGTCGCCATGACCGTCTTCGGCGACCTGGAGACCTCCGTCCTCGACCAGCTCCCGGCCGGCCGCTCGCCGATCGCCAGCCATGTCGTCCCCGCCGCCGACAAGCCGCACTTCCTCGCCCGCGCCTGGGAGCGGGTCCGCGAGGAGGTGGAGAACGGCCACCAGGCCTACGTGGTCTGCCCGCGGATCGGCGACGAGGAGGACGCCGGTGGGAAGGGTGCGAAGAAGTCCGCCGAGGACGAGGCCGAGAAACGCCCGCCGCTCGCGGTGCTCGAGGTGGCCGACCAGCTCGCCCGCGGCCCGCTCCAGGGCCTTCGGGTCGAGGTCCTGCACGGCCGCATGCACCCGGACGACAAGGACGCCGTCATGCGCCGCTTCGCGGCCGGCGAGGCGGACGTCCTGGTCGCCACCACGGTCATCGAGGTCGGCGTCAACGTGCCCAACGCCACCGCCATGGTGATCATGGACGCGGACCGCTTCGGCGTCTCCCAGCTCCACCAGCTCCGCGGCCGGGTGGGCCGCGGCTCGGCCCCCGGTCTCTGCCTCCTGGTCAGCGAGATGCCCGAGGCCGGCGCCGCCCGCCAGCGCCTGGACGCCGTCGCCTCCACCCTCGACGGCTTCGAGCTCTCCCGCATCGACCTGGAGCAGCGCCGCGAGGGCGACGTCCTCGGCCAGGCCCAGTCCGGTGCCCGTACCAGCCTGCGCGTCCTCGCGGTCATCGAGGACGAGGAACTCATCGCCGAGGCCAGACAGGAGGCCGCGGCGGTGGTGGCGGCCGACCCCGAGCTGGAGAGCCTTCCGGGCCTGCGGACCGCCCTGGACGCCCTGCTGGACGAGGAGCGGGAGCAGTACCTGGAGAAGGGCTGACGGGGACCGCCCGGAGGGACACGGGGGGCCGTACCCCGTAGGCGGCTACCACCGCGCGGGCGCGACCGGCCACAATGAGGCGTACACCCGCCCACGGAGAAGGACCCCACATGACCCGCGTGATCGCCGGCCGGGCCGGCGGACGGCGCCTGTCAGTACCGCCCGGCACCGGAACCCGCCCCACGTCCGACCGCGCCCGCGAGGGTCTCTTCTCCACCTGGCAGTCCCTGCTCGGCGGCCCCCTGGACGGTGAGCGGGTCCTCGACCTCTACGCCGGATCCGGTGCCGTGGGCCTGGAGGCCCTCTCCCGGGGCGCCGGCCACACCCTCCTGGTCGAGGCGGACGCCCGCGCGGCGAGGACCGTCCGGGACAACGTGCGGAACCTGGGCCTGCCCGGCGCCGAGGTGAGAGCGGGCAAAGCGGAACAAGTGATCAGAACGGCGCCCCCCGCCGCCCCTTACGAGCTGGCCTTCCTGGATCCCCCGTACGCCGTCACGGACGACGATCTCCGGGAGATTCTGATCACACTCCGCTCGGAGGGCTGGCTCGCCGAAGAAGCCCTCGTCACCGTGGAGCGCAGCACCAGAGGCGGCCCGTTCCACTGGCCGGACGGCTTCGAGGCGATCCGGTCCCGTCGCTACGGCGAGGGAACGTTTTGGTACGGTCGCGCCGCCTCTACGTGCGAAGACGCACGATGACCGGACCGGAGAGCGAGGGATCACCAGTGCGCCGCGCCGTCTGTCCCGGGTCGTTCGACCCGATCACCAACGGACACCTCGACATCATTGCCCGCGCCTCGCGTCTGTACGACGAGGTCTACGTGGCGGTGATGATCAATCAGTCCAAGAAGGGCCTCTTCGAGATCGAGGAGCGGATCGAGCTGATCCGCGAGGTCACCGCCGAGTACGGCAACGTCCGGGTCGAGGCCTTCCACGGCCTCCTCGTCGACTTCTGCAAGCAGCGCGACATCCCCGCCATCGTCAAGGGCCTGCGCGCGGTCAGCGACTTCGACTACGAGCTGCAGATGGCCCAGATGAACAACGGCCTCACCGGCGTCGAAACACTGTTCGTGCCCACCAACCCCACTTACAGCTTCCTCTCCTCCTCGCTGGTCAAGGAGGTCGCGGCCTGGGGCGGCGACGTCTCCCACCTGGTGCCGGCCGCGGTTCTCGAGGCCCTGAACGGGCGTCTGCGTCAGGGCTGATGGGACTACAGTCGTCCCGTCCGTCTCCAACACAGCTGTAGAGAGTGGCGAGCACAGGTGGACGTCCAGAAGAAGCTCGACGAGATCGTCGCCGCGGTCACCGGCGCCCGGTCCATGCCGATGTCTGCCTCGTGCGTGGTCAACCGCGCCGAGCTGCTCGCGCTCCTCGACGAGGTGCGCCAGGCGCTGCCCGGCTCGCTCGCGCAGGCCCAGGAGCTGATCGGCGACCGTGAGCAGATGGTCGAGCAGGCCCGCGTCGAGGCCGGGCGGATCATCGAGAACGCCCACGCCGAGCGCGGCTCGCTGATCTCCGACACCGAGATCGCCCGCCGCTCCCAGGCCGAGGCCGACCGGATCCTCACCGAGGCCCGCGCCGAGGCCGAGGAGATCCGCGCCGAGGCCGACGACTACGTCGACTCCAAGCTCGCCAACTTCGAGGTCGTCCTCACCAAGACGCTCGGCTCGGTCGGCCGCGGCCGCGAGAAGCTGCTCGGCACCGGCCCCGGCCTGGACGAGAACGGCTACGAGGACGAGGACGCGCCCGAGCGCAGCCAGGACCCCGAGACCCTGCGCCACAACGCCGACGCCTACGTCGACGTCAAGCTCGGTGCCTTCGAGGCGGTCCTCGCCAAGACCCTGGAGGCCGTGGGCCGCGGCCGGCAGAAGCTGCACGGCCGGATCGCCACGGACGACCTCGGCGCCCTCGCCGACGACACCACGACCTTCCAGCACTCCAGCGACGCCGACTACCTCGCCGACCTCGCGGCCCTCGCCGACACCCCGGCCGAGCGCCCCGCACCGGCCCAGCAGCCGTCGCGGCCCGTCCAGCCGCCGCAGCCGTCGTACGAGCCGCAGCCGGCCTACGGCTACCAGCAGCAGCCCGACCCCTACGGGGGCTTCCCGCAGCAGCCCGACTACGCGCAGCAGGACCAGTACGGCTACCAGCAGGCCGACTCCTACGCCTATCAGGGCGCCTACGACCCGCAGCAGGCCGCGTACGACCCGCAGCAGGCCGCGTACGACCCGCAGCAGGCCGCCTACGACCCGCAGCAGTCCCAGCAGGTCCACCAGTCGCACCAGCCCCAGCAGGCGCAGGACCAGCAGGGCTACGCCCTCGACGAGACCAGCCTCTTCGACACCGGCATGATCAGCGCGGAGCAGCTGCGGGCGTACGAACAGGGGCGCGGCCTGTAGCCGGTGCCCCCGGAGTCACCACCGGATTGGGCCTTGAGCGAAAGGTCCAGTATCCTGGCTCTTCGGTCGCGTGTACGTCCGCGATCACCGCTGCCCGGAACACCGACGGGCGGCGGCCCTCCGAGTTCGAAGATCGAAAGCAGGAATGGCACCCAACGCACGGCTGGACCACCGAAACCCCCTCGTGTTCGATACGCACGAGCTGGGTCGGCGTCCTGGCGCGCTGCAGCGCCTGACCCGCACGATCGACGCCCCCAGGGACCTCGGTCTGCAGGGAGTCATCGGAGTGCCGGAAGGCGCCCCGGTGGAGCTCGAACTCCGGCTCGAGTCGGTCATGGAAGGGGTGCTCGTCACAGGCACCGCCCGTGCACAGGCCGAGGGGGAGTGCGTAAGGTGTCTGGAGCCGGTCGGGCTGGAGCTCGAAGCGGACTTCCAGGAGCTGTTCTCGTACCCTGACGCCGACGACCGGGGCCGTGTGATCGCGGAACCGGGCGACGACGCCGAGGACGACGAGGACAGGTTCCACCTCGAGGACGGACTCTTCGACCTCGAACCTCTGCTGCGCGATGCGGTGGTGCTCGCACTGCCGATGCAGCCGGTGTGCCAGGACGACTGCCCGGGCCTGTGCTCCGAGTGTGGAGCGCGGCTCGCGGACGACCCGGACCACCACCACGACGCCGTCGACATTCGTTGGGCGGCATTGCAGGGACTCGCCGGCACCATGCAGGACGGCGAGAAGGACGAGATGAGCGGCGCCGAAGCGGGCGTCGACGAGAAGCAGGAGAAGTAGCCGTGGCTGTTCCGAAGCGGAAGATGTCGCGCAGCAACACGCGCCACCGCCGGTCGCAGTGGAAGGCTGCGGTCCCCACCCTGGTTGCGTGCGAGCGCTGCCACGAGCCCAAGCAGCAGCACATCGCGTGCCCGTCTTGCGGCACCTACAACAAGCGCCAGGTCCTCGAAGTCTGAGCGGGCTGGTGAGAGGCACTGTGTCCAGTCCCAAGAAGGCGGCGGAAAACCAGGCCTCGTCCCACACGCTTCTGGAAGGGCGGCTCGGCTACCAGCTCGAGTCCGCCCTTCTGGTGCGAGCGCTGACCCACCGTTCCTACGCGTACGAGAACGGCGGTCTGCCGACGAACGAGCGGCTGGAGTTCCTCGGGGACTCCGTACTCGGTCTCGTCGTCACGGACACGCTGTACCGCACCCACCCCGACCTGCCTGAAGGCCAACTGGCCAAGCTGCGGGCCGCGGTGGTCAACTCACGTGCGCTTGCGGAGGTGGGCCGCGGTCTCGACCTGGGCTCCTTCATCCGGCTCGGCCGGGGTGAAGAGGGCACGGGCGGCCGGGACAAGGCATCCATCCTCGCCGACACCCTTGAAGCGGTGATCGGCGCGGTCTATCTCGACCAGGGCCTCGACGCGGCCTCCGAACTGGTGCACCGCCTGTTCGACCCGCTGATCGAGAAGTCCTCGAATCTCGGTGCCGGCCTGGACTGGAAGACCAGTCTCCAGGAGCTGACCGCGACCGAAGGGCTCGGTGTCCCCGAGTACCTGGTCACGGAGACCGGCCCGGATCACGAGAAGACCTTCACTGCTGCCGCCCGCGTCGGAGGCGTCTCGTACGGCACCGGCACCGGCCGCAGCAAGAAGGAGGCGGAGCAGCAGGCCGCCGAGTCCGCATGGCGGGCCATCCGGGCCGCCGCGGACGAGCGCGCCAAGGCGGCCAAGGAGGCCGTCCAGGACGACGACACGTCGTCCGCGCCCGCCTGACGAGAGCAACACCGAGCGCCCGCCCCGCCGTTCACGCCGGGGCGGGCGCTCGCCTTCATCCCACGGTTCGTACGGGGGTCACGATGCCCGAGTTGCCCGAGGTCGAGGTCGTCCGGCGCGGCCTGGAGCGGTGGGTCGCCCACCGCACGGTCGCCGAGGTCGAGGTACTGCACGCGCGTGCCGTGCGCCGGCACGTCGCGGGCGCCGACGACTTCGCGCACCGGCTCAAGGGGCACCACATCGGTACGCCCAGCCGGCGCGGCAAGTACCTGTGGCTGCCGCTGGAGGAGACGAACCAGTCCGTCCTCGCCCACCTCGGGATGAGCGGCCAGCTCCTGGTGCAGCCGCACGAGACGGCGGACGAGAAGCACCTGCGCGTCCGGGTCCGGTTCGCCGACTCCCTCGGCACCGAGCTGCGCTTCGTCGACCAGCGGACCTTCGGCGGACTCTCGCTGCACGACAACACACCGGACGGGCTGCCCGACGTCATCGCGCACATCGCCCGCGACCCCCTCGACCCGCTGTTCGACGACGAGGCCTTCCACCTGGCCCTGCGCCGCAAACGCACCACCATCAAACGGGCCCTGCTGGACCAGTCGCTGATCAGCGGGGTCGGCAACATCTACGCGGACGAGGCCCTGTGGCGCTCCCGCCTCCACTACGAACGGCCCACGGCCGGCCTCACCCGGCCGCGCACCGCCGAACTCCTCGGCCACGTCCGGGACGTGATGAACGCGGCCCTCGCCGTCGGCGGCACCAGCTTCGACAGCCTGTACGTCAACGTCAACGGCGAGTCGGGCTACTTCGACCGGTCCCTGGACGCGTACGGCCGGGAGGGCCTGCCCTGCAAGCGGTGCGGCACGCCCATGCGGCGCCGCCCGTGGATGAACCGCTCCAGCTACTTCTGCCCGAAGTGCCAGCGGGCTCCGCGCGGCCAGTAGCCGACGGCACGGTCTAGGACCAATACCGGTGATTTAGGTCGTTTTCCGGCTGGTCGAGGTGGCTCTGGTGGGCCCGACCAGCCGGACCGTCGGGGTGTCTGGCCGTGGTGGGCT
>NZ_JBEXYS010000045.1:0-44038 GCF_040631045.1 Streptomyces sp. NPDC005706
CAGCCCACCACGGCCAGACACCCCGACGGTCCGGCTGGTCGGGCCCACCAGAGCCACCTCGACCAGCCGGAAAACGACCTAAATCACCGGTATTGCACCTAGGCAGTGTCTTCAAATGATCTTGAGTGGTGGTCATGGTCGGGTGATACGTCGTCATGAACTGTCCGATGCAGAATGGGAGTTCGTCCGGCCGTTGCTGCCCGTGACGTTGCATGGGCGCAAGCGGCTGGATGACCGTAGAGTCCTCAACGGGATCGTGTGGAAGTTCCGTACGGGCACGGCCTGGCGGGATGTGCCCGAGCGGTACGGGCCGTGGGCCACGCTGCACACCCGTTTTCGCCGGTGGGCGGCGGACGGCACGTTCGAGCATGCTCCGCGCCGCCCAGGCGAAGGCGGACGCCGCCGGCGACATCGACTGGTTGGTGTCGGTCGACTCAACCATCGTCCGCGCTCACCAGCATGCCGCCGGGGCCCAAAAAAGGGGCTCCGCAGCCCGGCCCTCGGACGCTACCGAGGCGGCCTGACCAGCAAGACTCACCTGGCCTGCGACGGTGTGGGCCGCCCGCTCGCCTTCATCGTCACGGGCGGCAACACCAACGACTGCACCCAGTTCACCGCCGTGATGGAGGCGATCCGGGTGCCCCGCACCGGCCCGGGACGACCCCGGGTGCGGCCCTCGCATGTCCTGGGTGACAAGGGCTACAGCTCCAGAGCGATCCGCACCTGGCTGCGGCGACGCGGGATCAGCCACACCATCCCCGAGCGAGCCGACCAGGTCCGCAACCGGCTGAACCGCGGCAGCCGCGGCGGACGACCCCCGGCCTTCGACCGCGACACCTACAAGCGGCGCAACGTGGTGGAACAGTGCTTCAACAAACTGAAGCAATGGCGCGGCATCGCCACCCGGTACGACAAGACCACCGAGTCCTACCAAGCAGCCGTCACCCTCGCAGCCCTGCTGATGTGGGCGTGACATTTGACGACAGAACCTAGCAGGGGACTACTGGTAGACCATGCTGATCGGAGTGGAGACGCTGGCGCCGCTGTTGGGGGTGGAGTAGGAGATGGTCCACACCGCTCCTGTCTTGTTCGGGGAGCCGTACAGGTAGCCGCCGTTGTCGCAGCCGTAGTTCTGGCGTTGCCCCGCCAGCACGGACGTCCCGCCGCCCATGAACGAGCAACGGGCGCCGTTGGCCAGGACGATGATGATCGGTTCGATGTCGGGTCCGCCGGGCATGTGATCGTTGTTGCCGGGAAAGCCCTGCGGGACCGACAGCTCGACCATGCGGTTGGGGGCTCCGTCCAGGCACAGGGCACTGGTGTCCTCGGGATTTGAGTCCGGGGAGAAGCAGGGGTCGAGGATCCGGTCGCCGGCGGTGCAGCGCCAGGCGTCCGTGCGCATGGTGGATTCGGCGGTCCCGAAGCACGAGCCGCTGGCCCGGTGGGTGATGGTGATGCCGCTCGCAGGGGTGCCGTCCAGGGACCAGGGGCTGAGGGTGACCACCTGGGTCTGCGTCGTCTGCATAGATGAGGTCGCGGCGGCAGGGGTTTGTGGCGCGGCGGAGGTGGCGGGGCGGGCGATGGGTGAGCGGGAGGCCACCGGTTCGGCGGCAGGGGTGGTGCGGGCTGCGGTCGCGTGCGGGGGGTGGTTGCCGCGCGCTTGGGCATGGCCAGGCGCCAGCGCGAACCAGGTGCCCGTTGCTGTCGCGGCGAACACTGCGGCCGCGAGAACGGTGAGCCAGACGCGCCTGCCCGAACGGTATGTCGCGGGAGTGGGCCAGGCGGGGTCTTCGGCGGTTGGGGGGTGCCACTGCTCGGCGATGAGACTCGGGATCTCAGTGGGCTGGTTGCGGAATGTGCCGAGGGCCTGGGTCGCCTGTTCGCCGAGCAGTTCGACGGTCTTCTCCGCGATGACGACGGAGGAGGGCCGGTGGGCCGGGTCCTTGGCCAGGCATGACTTCACCATGCCGGCCAACTCGTCGGGGATGCCCGCGAGGTCCGGCTCGCCGTTGAGTACGCGGAAAGCGACCGCCTCAGCGTTGCCGGTGCCGAAGGGGTGGCGCCCGGTGGCCGCGAAGGCGAGCAGCGCTCCCCATGCGAAAACGTCCCCGGGTGGCCCGGCGGTCCCGTCCCGGTAGTGCTCGGGACTGAGCCAGCCCGGGGTCCCGGTCAGCATGCCGGTACGGGTGACCGCGGTGCCGTCGGCGACGTGCGCGATGCCGAAGTCCAGTACCCGCGGCCCATCCGGGGCGATGATCACGTTCGCGGGTTTCAGGTCGCGATGGACGACCCCGGCGGCGTGTACGGCCGCCAGCGCGCCGGCGGTGCCAGTGGCGAACAAGTGCAGCTGGATCCCGGCCAGCGGCCCCTGCGTCGCAACATGCTGGGAGAGAGTCGGCCCGGGCACGTAGGCGGTGGCAAGCCACGGAGTCTCCGCCTCGGGATCGGCCTCCAGCAGCGGCACGAGGCACGGGCCCGAAACCCGCCGCAACACCTGCACCTCTCGGCGGAACCGGGCCCGGAACTGTTCATCCGTCGCCTGCCCGGCGTGCACAACCTTCACCGCTACCCGCTTGCCCCGCTCCCCCACCGCGGCGTACACCGTGCCCATCCCACCCACACCGATTACCCCGACCACCCGGTAACGCCCGATCCGCAACGGATCCGAGGCACGACGAGCAGCAATCAGCGACACGAACAACAACCCCCGCCGAGCGTGAATGTCTGCAGGATGTGAACCTTAGCGGCCATCACAGGCGTGGGAGGCCAGTTGGTGCCGGCTGCGCCAGCTCACTCAGAGATGTCAGCCTCCTCGGGAATCGGCGCTCGAGACCCGGACGACTTCCGCGCCTTCTCTCGCGCAGACCGGACTACCGGCGACCGGATCGAGATGGTCGAGCTGGCTATCCTGAGGGGGTGTTGAGCCTGTCGGGCGCCCTGGCCCGGTAGCTGCTCGCCTCACGTCGCTACCCCTCTATCCGCCGTTCTGACGACCGTGCGCGGCGGGACTGATGGTCAGGGGGGTGAGGTCGAGAACGCGGACCGGCTGGCCGTGCCACCGCTCTGAGGCTGTGGTGGCGATGATCGCCCCGTCGGGGCGGTCTGGGGTGGGCTGAGCGGCGTGCTGGGCGAAGATCTCATGAATCTCTCCAACCGCACCGTTCTGATCGTCGGCGGGACCTCGGGTATCGGGCGAGAGCTGGCCCGGCGCTTCGCTGCGGCGGGCAGCACCGTGGCCGTGGGCGGCCGCAGCCCGGAGGCGCTCGCGGAACACCGGGGAAGGCTTCGGCACGTTCGGCATCGACGTCACCGACGGCGCCTCCGTCGCATCCGCCCGGGACGCCGTGCTCGCCCGCTACCCCGAGCTGGACACGGTGGTGACGATGTCGGGCGTCATGCTCCTGGAGGACCTGCGCGACCCCGCGCACTTCGAGGCGGCCGAGGCGACCATCGACACCAACCTGCTCGGCACCATCCGGGTCATCGACGTCTTCACTCCGCACCTGGTCCGGCGGGGGGCCGGCACCTTCGTCACCGTCACTCCGGCATCGCCTTCCTGCCCTTCCCGCCCATGCCCAGCTACGCCGCCTCCAAGGCCGCGGTGCACGCCTACTCCGAGGCGCTGCGCGCGCAGCTCGACGACGCCGGTGTCGACGTCGTCGAGCTCGTCCCCCCGGCCGTCGCCACCGCGGGTCAGGAGAAGGTGAACCCGCACGCGTTGCCGCTCGACGACTTCGCCACCGAGGTGATGGACCTGCTGGGGACCGAGCCCACTCCGCGCGAGATCCTCGTCAATCGCGTCCTGGTGCACCGGTGGGCCGAGCGCGACGGCACCTACGACGAACTGGTGGCTCAGCGCTCGCAGGCCCTCGCGATGCTCCCGAGCCGGCAGGAACAGCGATGAACAGCAGAATCGCGTTGATGATCTGCACGTCCTAACCTCCCCGTTCCAGCGGAGGCCCGGCGCCACTCATGTGATGCCGGGCCTCCGGCGTTCCCGCCGTGCGGCCGCCGTGACGCCCTGTCGGCCGCACGGCCGAAGGGGGCCCGGCCGCAGCGGACGGAGCGGGTGAGCGGTCAGCGGTCAGCGGTCAGCGGTCAGCGGTCAGCGGTCAGCGGTCCGACGACGGAGCGGATCAGGCCCCGACCGGTAGGCCCAGCCGCTTGCGGGGCGACTCGCTCTGCGACGGGGACAGCGCGTCGGCCTCCAGTAGGCGCGGCAGCAGCTCGCGTTCACCGGTCAGTGCGCGTGGCACCATCGCCGACGTCACCCCGTGGTCCGGCCGCGACAGCAGCGTCACAGGGTCCCCGGCCGCGACGTGCCCAGGTACGACCACCCGGAAGTACACCCCGGGCAGGGTGCGCCGGCTGAACCGCTTGATCCAGGACTCCTGCCCCAGCCAGCCGGCGAAAGTGCGGCAGGGGATCCGGGTCGCCGCGCCTCCAGCACCACCACGTCGCCCACCCGCCAGCGCCCGCCGATGACGGTGCCGGAGACGTCCAGCCCGCGTGTGGTGAGGTTCTCGCCGAATACCCCGGCGGGGAGCTCCCGTCCGAGCTCCTGCTCCCACAGGTCAAGCTCCTCGTGGGCATAGGCGTAGACGGCCTGGTGGTCGCCGCCGTGGAAGCGTGCGTCGCAGACGGAGTCACCGGACATCCCGCTGACCCCTTGAGGGCCGGGTGCCGACACGGCGACCGGGTGGGAGACGGGCCGCTTGTCGATGCCGGTGCGCCCGGCGCCCGAGTGCTCGGTGACCCGGCTGCTGCCGATGTTGGCGGATTCCACGACGCCCATGGCAGCCGACCTTAGCCTTTCCGTTTCGGTTCGCGTCGGCTGCTCCGGGGTGATCCCTGTTTCCAAGCCCGTGGAGCCGCCGTCGGATGTCGGGCATGCCGAGGGCCCGGCGCGGTGGCCGGGTGCTCCCGGCGCCTCGGGTTGTGGGTGGTCGAATGCCTCCAGATGCACGCCCTGATCGGTGACAGCGATGGCCGTCGCGAAGCCGATCCGGGCAGCAGCTGTGTGTACCGCCGCGATGAGTGCGCCGGCGACCGACGAGGCGGGCACCGACGCCTGCAATGTGTCGGTGCTCATGAAGGTTCCTTTGTCTCGGTGCTGTGAGGTGGCGGATGAAGCGGCCGTGAGCCGGGTCACCGCAGGGGTGAGGCCGGGGTGGGGACCACGCGGGCGACGACGGTCTTCTCAGGGATCAGTAGGCCGTGGACGACCGGCCCGATCTCGTTCTTCCTGCGGTCGTGCTGGTAGACGGCCGCGTACGGGGCGTCGCTGTGGGCCTCGTCCTCGAACCGGCGGATCCACAGGTAGCCGTCCTCGTCCTGGGCGTCGACGAAGGAGGCGATCACGTCCATGCCCAGCGAGGCCTGGAACGGGATGACCACACGTCCTCCATGTAACGCACCCACTCCTCGCGACGTCCGGGCTGGGCCTGGTAGCGGCGGATCTCGTAGTACACGGTGCTGCTCCAAAGTGCTGGCGGGGGTGGTCAGCCAGCGACGATGAGGACGACCTTGCCGCGGGTGCGGCCGGCCTCAACGCGGCGACCTCGCCAGCGTCGATCAGGCATGCGATCGTGGTCAGCGCCACGCCGTCCGGCTCGACCAGATATCACAGGGTGGCTGCGCGCAGCACGATCAGGGCGACGGAGGCCACGGTGAGGACTGCCGCCGGAGGTGCGCCCTTGTGGTCGCCGACGCGCAGGTGGGAGACGACCGCCCCGGCGAAATAGAGCGTCAGGCCGATTGCGGCGGCGATTCCGATGGGCCCCCACCAGAGCCCGGCGATCGCACCGGCCGCGCCCGCGATCTGGGCGCCGATCAGGAAGGCCATCATGCTCTGCGGTACTCCGAGGGTGGACATCTGCTCGGTGATGTGCCGCGTCCGCAGAGACTTGGCCCCGGCCGATACCAGGAGGACCGCCGACATGAACACGGTGACGACGGCAAGGGAGACGAACACGGCTGAAACCTCAATCATGCGAGATGCGAGTAAGGGGCGTGCGCACCTCGACGACGTTAGTCGGCCGTTAGGTACCTCCAGGTAACCTTCGGGGCATGAGTCTGCGACCCGGAATTGCCTTCCTCGCCGATTGCCCCGCTCTCCTGGCCATGGAGATCATTGCCAGCAAGTGGTCCATGGTCACGCTCTTCGCCCTGACCGACGGCCCGTTGCGTCATGGCGAGTTGGTCGAGCTGAGCGGTGGCATCTCGCGCAAGGTACTGACCCAGACGCTGCGCCGGCTCCAAGCCAACGGACTCGTCGAGCGGCAGGCGTACGCCGAGGCCCCGCCGCGCGTGGAGTACAGCCTGACCGATCTCGGGCGAACCCTGGAGGAGCCCATCAGGATGCTCACCGCATGGGCGCGGGAGAACGGCGAGGCGGTCGTCACCTTCCGGGAAGCAGCCGAGGCGGCCGGGACCGTCGAGGCGGACCAGGCGACCCTGGTGAAGACACCTCCTGGTGATGAGAACCTGCACCATTCTGATCAATAGGTCAGCGCAAGCCGAAGGGGACGGCCACCGTCAATAGGCCCTGTCACGGGACACCACCCGCTGCGTACCGCCGCGTACGCCGCGCGACTAGTCTCAAGGGCACCGGCGACAACGTCGACGGGCCCCCTGTTTCCAGGGGGCCCGTCGACAGCGTGCCCGGTGAGGCACTGGCGGAGGATACGAGATTCGAACTCGTGAGGGTTGCCCCCGACACGCTTTCCAACTGTGGTGGTGGGGTCGCGGGGTGCGTTCGGGGGCGTTCACCTGCGTTCATGGGCGGCCGGATGCCGATACCGGTGGGGCTTCGACTCCCACCTGGACCGTCGTGAACGAGGCTGACTGAAACGGAAACTGAGACGCGGCCACACCACGCGCGTGGCCATTCCGTCTCGGGGCGGCTGCTCATCAGCGCAGGCAACGGCCCCGATGACAGCAAGCACCAGCCACCCGGCGCTCGAAGCCGGCGGCGACGTGCCGGCCGAGACCGAGGGGCCGGACTTCAGGAGCATGGTGCACGTGGCAGCCGCGATCGGCCTGGGGGCGCAGGAGGTCGGGGCGGACGCGCTGGCCGAAGCGTTCGCCGCGTTCGGCATGTTCGGGCTGACGGCCGAGGACTGAGCGAGGCCGAGCGCGGCGAGGGGCCCGAAGTGGACTGGGGACTGCTCCAGCAACACGCGGACGCGGTGGCTCTCCGCAGACGGTCCGCTACCGGATGCGGCAGCTGGACGAGCTGTTCGGCGAGCTACTGCACGCCCCGGCGGCCCGCTGCGCGATCCAGCTGGCCTTACGGGCACGGGAGCTGCGCCGGGGGGTGGCGGGACCCGGTGATTTCATGGACAGGTGTCCAGCTATCCTGGACACCTGTCCAAGAAGGGGAGGGCTCGCTGCTCATGGAAATCGTGGCGAACGTGCTGGTCGGCCTGGTGGCCGTGTTGCACATGTACATCCTGGTGCTGGAGATGTTCCTGTGGCAGCGGAAGCCGGGGCGGGGGCTGCACGGGTTCGACCCGGAGACGGCCCGGGCGACCGCTCCGCTGGCCGCCAACCAGGGCCTCTACAACGGCTTCCTCGCGGCCGGACTGGTGTGGGGGCTCCTCGCCGCCGACCCGACCGGCTTCCGGGTCCAGGTGTTCTTCCTGTCCTGTGTGGTGGTGGCGGGCGTGTTCGGCGCCACCACGGCCAACCGCCGCATCCTGTTCGCCCAGGCGCTGCCCGGCGCGCTCGCGCTGGCCGCCGTCCTCGCCGCACGATGAGCCGGGCGCCGCACGAGGACCCGAGGGCGGCGCGCACCCGCGCCAGGCTGCGCGCCGCCCTGCTCGCCGAGTGCGCCGAGCGACCGCCGGCGGAGGTCGCCGTGGCCGCGCTGGTGCGCCGGGCCGGGGTGGGCCGGGCCACGTTCTATGTGCACTACGACGGCATCGAGGCGCTGGCGGTCGACGCGTGCGCGGACGTCGTACGGCAGGCGGTGGACGCGCTGCACGCCTGGCGGGGGCGGCCCGATCCGGTCCACGCCCCGCCCGCGCTCCGGGAGTTCTTCACCGGTCTGTCCCCGCACGCGGCCCTGTACCGGTCGCTGCTCGCGCCGGGCGGCGGCGGGCCGCTCGGCCGGGTGCTGCACCGGGACCTGCGGGCCCGCAGCCTCGAGGAGCGCGAACTGGCCGGCGCGGCTGACGCCCCGCTGGTCGCGTCGGCGGTGGCGGCGACCTTCGCGGGTGTCCTCGCGGACTGGCTGCACGGGCTGCTGCGGGCCGCGCCGGAGGAAGTCGCGGACCAGGTCTGGCAGTTGCTGGTCGCACTGCACCGGAGCCGGTGACCGGTCACTTGCAGGCGACCTCCCGCGCCGCCCGGGGCCAGGCCTCCACTCCGGAGGACGTGCGGACGTAGGCGGTGTCCCGACGTGCCGAAGGCCATTGCCGCGGTCGCTGGAGAAGCTCACAGCTCACTGCTGGTCGGCAACGTGCAGGCTGCCATCCTCATGGCGAGGACGACCGTGGAGGCGACGGCTGACACCTTTCACTTCCAGGCCGGAATCGGCCAGCGCAGCAGTACCGCCTACTTCGGCACGGCCGTGCTCACCGGGTTGGTCAACGGGATGGACGAGTTCCTCACCGATCCGACGGCCGCTGGAGGCAGTACCGGTCCCTCGGCCTCGCAGTCCTTGGCTGTGTGCCCTGGCTGGATGACCCGGCTCTCCTCGGGCGGCACGGATAACCGGTACGCGGGACGGGATATGACCCGCGCCGCAGCCCCACAAGGCGGCAGCCGTGGAGCTTAGGGTCTTGCCGGTGCCGGGCCAGGACGGCACCACCAAGAGATCCACTACGTTGTTGCCCGCCCTACGCCGCGGACGCGGCCGCGCCGGGCTGCGGGCCGAACCGGCTGGCGAACTCCTCGCGGACACCGGGCGTGCTGAGGAAGGGAGCGCTGCCTTCGAGGAAGCGAGTCCTGTCGAGCTCCTGGGCCAGGACGCGTCCGGCGTACACCGTCGGATCCTCGTTCCGCTCGCGCGCCTGGAGCACAAGCTGCTCGTAGTGTTCCTCAGCGACGTCAATGCGAAGTTCCCTGACCATGTCCGCCACGGTAGCCGGGCAACGTCGGCAGAGTTGGGCTCGGCTACCTCGGCGTGCTGCGCTGCCGCGCAGCACGTGGCCCAGTCCGCCGAGCGATCAACCGTCGATTCTCCCGTGGAATACGCAGCGCCGGTCAGGGTCGGGCCTGGCGCCAGGAACGCAGCCTCTCGGCGATGCCGTACGAGTCCAGCCGCAGGCCCCGGATGTCGTAGATCAGTTCCCGCCAGAGCTCGAACTTCGTGTCCACGCGTTCTCCGGAGGCCTCGAGGTAGGCGATGGCGACGCCATATCCGTACACCTCGTTGCGGGCCGGGAGTGGGCGCAGGAGCACGCATTCCTCCAGCATGACCGCAGCCCGCCAGAAGGCATCGGGATGGTGCTGATCGTGCCGGGGCGGGTCGACGCGGTGGCGCTGGGCCATGCCGACAAGCACAGAGAAGTCGTTGACGGTCAGGTCGTCCCGGAGGATCTCCTCCTGGCGCTCGAGGAACCACCGGTAGTCGACGTACACGATGGGAGGCACAGGTCAGGCCGCCCGCGAGGTGTCGTGCGCGACGGACGGCAGCCCGCCGAACTCGGCATCGAAGGCGTCCATGACGCCGGGCTCGCTGATCACGCGGCGGAAAGCGGCGGTCGCTGTCTGCAGCGCCCGCTCCTGCTCCTTCTCCCCAGCCACCTTGGCCAAATAGGCCTTCACAGACAGACCTTCGGCAGCGGCGAGGCCCTGCAGGGTGTCCCTGGTGCTCGTGTCGACCTTGACAGTGGTTTCAGCCATAACCGTAGTATCCCGCACGGTATACGCGCCGCGCTACCTGATGGTTGTGGACGTTCCTCGGCTGTTGGGTCTTACGGCTGATGTCGCAATCGCACGAGCCGTGTCGTACCGATGTCGTATACGACATCGCCGTGAGACTAGCGCGCGAGTGGGTGTTGCTGCCCTGGGTGTGTGGTGCTCGTCGAGCTCCGGTTGGACTCGACGCGTTTCAGTGGTCCATCCGTCTGTGGTGACGGATCTTGTTGCCGTTCCTCTGTGGGCTAATCAGCCCACTCCATGGCTTCGGCGGCGCACAGAGCCCGCGAGCACGAGATATACGGAGGTACCAGTGAAGGCAATCGTCGCGACGGATCCGGCCGCGGAAGCAGCCGGGATCACACTCGCGGAGCGGCCTGAGCCGACGCCGGCGATCAACGACGTCGTCGTTGAAGTCCATGCGTCGGGCTTCGTCCCCGCGGAGTGGGAGTGGCCCTCGACGTGGGTCGATCGCGCCGGTCGCGATCGAGCCCAGGCGATCATCGGCCACGAGTTCGCCGGAGTGGTCACCTCCCTCGGCTACGGCACGACGGGGCTCTCGCTCGGACAGCGGGTGTTCGGGATCACGGACTGGCACCGCGATGGAACCCTGGCCGAGTACGCGGCCGTGGAGGCACGCAACCTGGCGCCGCTGCCGGGGAACGTCGACTTCACGGTGGGTGCGAGCCTGCCGATCTCCGGCCTGACCGCGTGGCAAGGTCTGTTCCAGCACGGTCGTCTTCAGGCCGGGCAGAGCGTCCTCGCACACGGCGCCGCCGGCGCGGTCGGGTCTGTAGTTACGCAGCTCGCCCGGGAGTTCGGCGCCTACGTCATCGGTACCGGGCGGGCGGCGGACCGCCAGGCGGCGCTCGACTTCGGCGCGAACGAGTTCCTCGACCTCGCCACCGAGGATCTCGACGACATCGGCGGGGTCGACGTGGTCTTCGATGTCATCGGCGCTGACATCCAAAGGCGCTCGGCGAGAATCATCCGGCCTGGCGGGACGCTGGTGTCGGTGGTGGGGCCTGTTGAGGCTCGCCCTGTCGACGGCTTGGCGGTCGACTTCGTCGTCGAGTCCGTTCCGAGTCAGCTGGTGGAGATCGTCGACCGGGTGCGGGACGGGCGCCTTCGCACGCACATCGGAACCGTCGCGACCCTCGACGACGCCGTCCCTGCGCTCAACCCGACCGAGCGGCGCAAGGGCAAGACCGTCATTCGCGTGCGCCCCTGAGCGCCCTCGAATGGGCCAACAGAGGTGGTGGGCCGGACGACCGCTGACCTGCCCGGTGTCGAACGAGGAATTGCCACGGACTTGAGACTGATCATGGTTACACGGCCGTGAGACACCACGAAAGCCCAGGTCGCAAAAGATCGACATGTCGGACGCGGCGAGACCCTACAGCCGCTGCGCCCGCTCGCGGGCATCACCGAAAGATCACGTCCAGGGTGCTACGCGTGCTTGCTCGCGCTGAGAGGTGCGGCTTGGCGCTGCGCGGACTCCGCCCCGTCTTCTTCGCGGTCGTTCTTCCGTCCCGCGGCATCGGGCGATGTCAGTGGTGGCAGGCAGGATGACGGGCATGACAACACCTGCAGCTGTGATCATGGATGCCGCCGCTTACGCGCAGGCGGTCGAGGAAGCGGTGAAGGCGTCGGCCGCCTACTACGCGGGTGGGGTGTCGGCCTTGGACGATGACGCCTACGACAGGCTGGTGCGAGGCATCGCCGCGTGGGAGGCCGAACATCCTGATCAGGTGCTGCCCGACTCTCCGACGGGGAAGGTCGCCGGCGGGGCCGTGGAGGGCGATGTCCCGCACACGGTGGCGATGCTGAGTCTGGACAACGTGTTCTCGCCGGAGGAGTTCACCGCTTGGACGGCGTCCCTGGCCCGGCGCATCGGCCACGACGTCGAGCGGTTCAGTGTCGAGCCGAAGCTGGACGGGCTCGCGGTCGCCGCCCGTTACGCCGACGGTCGCCTGAGACAGCTGATCACACGTGGGGACGGGACGGCCGGGGAGGATGTCTCGCACGCGATCGGCACCATAGAGGGCCTGCCGGACCAGCTCGCCGAGCCGGTCACCGTGGAAGTCCGCGGCGAAGTCCTGATGACGACTGCTCAGTTCGAGCACGCCAACGAGGTGCGCACCGCGCACGGCGGGCAGCCGTTCGCCAACCCGCGCGGCGCCGCGGCGGGCACCCTGCGCGCCAAGGAGCGCGCTTACACGGTGCCGATGACGTTCTTCGGTTACGGCCTACTGCCCCGGCCCAGCACCGAGACGTCGCTCGCCGTGCGGCTGGGCGAACTCGCGCACAGCGACCTCATGGTTCAGGCCGCCGCGTACGGGGTGAACACCACGGCCACCACCGCGGTGCCCGGCATCACCGCCGACACGGTCGAGCAGGTGCTGGCCCGGGTGCAGGAGATCGCTGCCCTGCGGGCGGAGCTGCCGTTCGGGATCGACGGGATCGTCATCAAGGCCGATCTGGCCGCCGATCAGCGGACGGCAGGATTGGGTTCGCGCGCTCCGCGTTGGGCGATCGCGTACAAGCTGCCGGCCGTCGAGAAGATCACCCGGTTGCTTGAGGTGGAGTGGAACGTGGGCCGTACCGGCATCATCGCCCCGCGTGCTGTCCTGGATCCGGTCGAGATCGACGGCGCCACCATCACGTATGCCACCCTCCACAATCCGGCCGACATCACCCGCCGCGACCTGCGCCTGGGCGACCACGTCATGGTCCACCGGGCCGGCGACGTCATCCCCCGCATCGAAGCCCCCGTCGCCCACCTGCGCACCGGCGACGAACAGCCCATCGCCTTCCCCGAGACGTGCCCGCGCTGCGGGGCCGGCATCGACACCAGCGAGCAGCGCTGGCGCTGCGAGAACGGACGCAACTGCCACCTGGTGGCCGCCCTGTCCTACGCAGCCGGCCGCGACCAGCTCGACATCGAAGGCCTCGGCCACACCCGCGTCGTCCAACTCGTCGACGCTGGTCTCGTCGCCGATCTCGCCAACCTGTTCACCCTGACCCGCGAGCAGCTGATGGGCCTGGAACGGATGGGCGCCACCAGCACCGACAACCTCCTCGCCGCCATCACCACGGCCAAGGGCCAGCCGCTGTCGCGGGTGCTGTGCGCGCTTGGGGTCCGCGGCACCGGCCGCTCCATGTCCCGCCGTATCGCCCGGCACTTCGCCACCATGGACAACATCCGCGCCGCGGACGCGGAAGCGATGCAGCAGGTCGAGGGCATCGGCACCGAGAAGGCCCCCTCGATCGTCGCCGAGCTCGCCGAACTCGCCCCGCTGATCGACAAACTCGCCGCCGCCGGGGTGAACATGACGGAACCCGGCGCCACCCCACCCACCTCGTCCGACGGCGACACCGGCGACCACGACGAGGACGCCGAGCGTGCGGGTCGACCGCTGGCCGGGATGACCGTGGTCGTCACGGGCGCGATGACCGGCCCCCTGGAGAAGCTCAGCCGCAACCAGATGAACGAACTCATCGAACAAGCCGGCGGCCGCTCGTCCTCCAGCGTCTCCAAGAAGACCACTCTCGTCGTCGCCGGAGACGGCGCGGGGTCCAAGCGAGCCAAGGCCGAAGATCTCGGTATCCGCCTGGCCACCCCCGACGAATTCGCCACCATGGTCGCCGACTACCTCAACTAGGATTTCCCTACGGAGGGTTGCCCAGCTCGCGCCGGCCGTCCGGGATGTGCGGGAACAACCCAAGACGGTTGACCGTTCACCTACACGTGGCTCGCGGAGGGGACAGTGTCCCCGGGCCTCACCGGCTGTGCATGACGGCGCTCTCGCTCGCTCCGGGGCGCTGGGATCCACCGCGCAGGCGCCGTTTCGGCCTGGGTCCTCCAGCGGCGGCGGCAGCGACAGGACCAGGGCCTGGAGCGGGCCGGAGTGCTGGGGGCGGCCTGCGCCTGCTCGGGGATCACGTGCACTCGGGGATCCCCCAGGGCGTCCAGGACTCTTCAGACGGAGCTTTCCGCCGTCGGCGGAGCGCAGTTCGCCGCAACCTGGCGCGCCCGCTTACGCCTCGTCGTCCGCCGGGTAAGCAAGCCGGGTCAGCAGATCCGTCAGCCTCTGGGGCTCCCCGGGACCCAATTCCGCGACCAGCCGCTCAGCCAGAGGCTCCGCGGCGAGATGGACGGCATCGAACAATTCCAGTCCCTGAGGAGTGATCTCCACTGCCCGCACCCGCCGGTCCCCCGGAACGGCCTTGCGTGCGGCCAGGCCCTTCCGCTCCAGGTCGTCCACGACCCTCATGATTCCAGCCTTGTCCGACCCGGTCGCCACCACCAGGTCCCGCTGCACCGTGGGCCCCCGACTGACCAGCTCGATCAGCACCGCGAAATGCCGCAACTCGATGCCGAGCGGCCGAAGCGCCTCCCCCATCACCGCGGCCGCACGCCAGTGCGCCCGGCGCAGCAACAGGCCGAGAGCGAAAGGCGACGTGTCCCCGGGGCGGTCGGTCGCATGCGTGGCGGGGGTTCGGCGAGGAACGTCAGCGGCCATGAGGCCACATTACTTCATTCAATACGGTATCGACTGAAACTACATAGCTGCCCCCCGTCCGCTGCGACAGCGACCGGAGATCGGAGCCCATGGGCGTGACAGTGGCCTGGGACGCTGCTGGCGCCCGGCCCGCGGAGCGACGGGGAGTGGGAGTGGCATCAAGGAAGCAGGAACGAGCCAGACGGCGTTGCCGTGGACTTCACGGTGTAGAGAGACCACGCTTCCGTCAACGGCGGATGGACTGCGTAGCCTCGCGTGCTGCTCGCTGCGCGGCGGCAATCGACTGGAGTGAACCGACGCAGGCCGGCCTGTTCCAGGTATCGGCGGCGGGCTGTCGGGCTGGCAGTCGCCAGCGCGACCTTGCCTGGGCGTAGGCGTGGGTGCGCGGATCAATCCCGACGCCGCTCCTTGCCCCGGGCTGTGATTGTCCTGACATCCGCGATCACCGGGCCGTCAACGGCACATCCCCGCGCGGTATCCCTGCTGCACGAGGAAGGGCGGGACCGAGTCGGCCACCGTTTACGGTTGGCCGACCCGGATCCTGCGGGGCTGTCAGTGTCCGAAGGCCGTGCGCAGAGTGCGGATGGCCTGCTCGATCGCGGCATTCGCGCCGTTCGTGGGACGGACGGGATTGAGCATCATGAAGTCGTGGATGACACCGTTGTAGCGGATGCTGGTGGTGTCCACCCCCGCTTCGGTCAGGCGGCGTGCGTAGGCCTCACCCTCGTCGCGCAGCACGTCGTTCTCGTCGACAACGACCAGGGCCGGCGGCAGCCCGACGAGCTCCTCCCGGCTGGCCCGTAGCGGCGAGGCCGTGCTCTGCGCGCGCTCATCGGGATCGGTGGTGTAGGCGTCCCAGAACCAGGCCATGCCCTGGGCTGTGAGGAACGGCCCGTCGGCGAATTCGCGGTAGCTGTCGGTGTCCTGAGCAGCGTCGGTGACCGGGTAGTACATCGACTGCTGGATGAAGGTGACGTCGCCGCGCTGCTTGGCCAGGATGGCCAGGGCCGCGGCCATATTGCCGCCGACGGAATCGCCGGCCACGGCCAGCCGGGAGACATCCAGCCCATGCTCGTCGGCGTTGCGGATCAGCCACTGAGCCGTGGCGTAAGCCTGCTCGAGGGCGACCGGGTAGCGGGCCTCGGGTGAACGGTCGTACTCGACGAATGCGACGACGGCGTCAGCGCCGACCGCGAGCTCGCGCACCAGGCGGTCGTGCGTACCCGCGTTGCCAAGGATCCACCCGCCACCGTGAACGTAAAGGACGACGGGTGCTCCCTGCCCTACGTCGACGGGCTTGACGATGCGTACCCGCACTTCCCCCACGTCGGCTGGCACCGTCACCCACTGCTCGGTCACGTCCAGCTTGTCGACCGGTGCGGCCTGAATGTCGTCGAGGACCTTGCGGGCTCCCTCTGGGCCCAGCTCGTAGAGGAAGGGAGGCTTCGACGTGGCGTCGGCGATCTCCTGCGCGGCAGGCTCAAGAATCGGCTTGGCCATGATGTTCATCCTTCGATGTCGAGTGCAGGAGCGGAGAACCGCGGTGTGATCAACGCTGTCGCCGGTGGGCAGCCGGTCAGAAAGGCGGGCTCTCACCATGCCTGCTTGCGTCGGGATGATCGGATGGTGCGGGAAGAGGCCCGGCCCTGTGCAGCGTAGGAAGACGTCCCGGCACCCGGATGACAATGCGCGCACCCGTTTGATGCACCTGCGTGCACATCTGCCACACTACGCCGCAAACGCCGGTGTCGCGGGGCGTCAGCCCTCTGGCCGGTGGCGATGGCCTGTTCCATACCGCGCCCTCGTATCCGCCGCTACCACCCTCGCACCGGCCGAACGAACACCAGGCCGAACGCGACGGACGCGCGGGGGCGGAGTCCCTCACCCGGCCGCGCCGCGCGGCTGCAGACACGCCACAGCCCCTCTCTCCTTGCCAGACGTGCCGGAACGACGCAGACCTGCGCTTGATCAGGCACGTCTGGCCCTGCACGCACGGGACCCTTGGAGCGTCAGATGATCCAGCCGCCACTGCGGCGACTGTGATCTCGAAGGGGCTCGCCCAGCACGCCTCCGCACGCGCGGTTCCCGGGTCAGCTGCCCAGCGGCGGGCATGGTCCATAACGTCGACGTGGCGTACGCAAGATGGTCGTTTCAGGTGGGCCAGTCCGCAGGCGCCAATACCCGTGCGTTTGACGTACCTCAGCGTCGATCACGATCGTCTGCGGCAGGCCGCCGCCGAGGAGATTCGCGGACAGCCGGTACGCCCCGGCCAGCGGCGCGTACTTAGCAGCCGTTGCCGGTCGGTGTGCACTTCATGCGGGCGTGCTTGTCTGTCTCCCACAGCAGAGCATCATCGACGGTGTCCGCCCGCCCGCGAGAGCGTTGCCCCCGCGGGGGCAGGTTTAGCGATCCGGTGGCCTGAGGCCGCCGCCGGTCTTCCGACCCCAGGGAACGGATCGGACACCGGGCACGAGCTCAATATGTCGTCCCCGGGCGCTCGTTGAGCGGCTGGGGCGGTAAGCCGTGAGACCGCTCAGCGCTCACCTGCCGGCTCCGGCCACAACGCTCGCACTGCGTCAGGCACCTCGGCCACAGCAGCCGGATCGAGCAGGGCCACTTGGAGGATGTAGCCGGGGAGGACGGAGAGCATCGTTGAAGCGATCGCCTCGGCCGTGACGTTCGTAGGCAAAGCATCCCGTTTCTGCTCGTCACGTACCAAGGTCACCAGATTGGCGCGTATGCGGCCGACGAGATGGTCGAGCTTGGCCGCCAGCGATCGGTCGCGCATGGCCTCCCCCCAGACCAGAACCGCGAGGGCGGCCACGTCCTCCTCGGCCGACTTGACTCGGATCACGTCGAGCAGTTCCGCCAAGACCGCCCCCACGGACTGACCCTGCCGGTTTGTGGCGACGGCGAGCGTGATGTCGAGGACATCGCGCATGTTCTCCTCGGCGATCGCGAGGATCATCTCGTCCTTACTGGTGAAGTACCGATACACCGCGCCCGCGGACAGCCCCGCCTCCGCGAACAGGTCCTGCATGGAGGTGGAGTGGAAACCGTCACGGAGGAAACAACGGCGCGCCGCGCCCAGAATCTGCTCGCGGCGGGCATCCATGTGCTGCTGAGTGACCTTGGGCATGAGACCAGCTTACAAAGAAAACGAACATTCGTGTTGACGGCCGGCGAGGTGGCAGGTCAGACTGAAGTTAAAAGAAAACGATCATTCTTTTTATGAGAGGACGGGTTGTGAGTAGCCCCTTGTCAGGACGCCCAGCATGGCGGGAAGTGGTCATTGCCGCCGTGGCACTGCCCCTGGTGATCACTGCGGCGGTCTTGGCATTCGCCTGGCCGGCGGGGCGGATCAAGCCGCGCGAGGTCCCTGTCGGCATCGTGGGGACAGGGCCAGCCAGCCAGCACGCGGTGGAGGCACTGACCCGTGCGAAGCCGGGCGCGTTCGACTTCCACCTCTTTGCGAACCGGCAGGCCGCGCGGTCGGCGATCAAGAACCGGGATGTCTACGGCGCCTTTGCCATCTCCGGCCGCAGCATCACCGTGCTGGAGGCCACCGCCGCCAGCCCTTCCGTGGCCCAGCTTCTGACCGATGTCGGACAACAGCTGGCCGACAAGGCCACCCAGCAGATCGCCCGGCAGGAGGCCGTGGATGCGCACTCGCGGGCGAGGGCCCACAAGCAGGCAGCCGCCAAGCCGGGCGCCGTCCAGCAGAAGGCCGCACGGCAGGAATCCACAGGTGCTGATTCCTCTGCACAAATCCTTGTGAAGGCGATCGACGTGGTGCCCGTCGCCGCAGAGGACCCCCGGGGTGTGGTGTTCAGCTCATCGATCTTCCCGCTCACGATCTGCGGCATCCTGATCGGAGCGTTTGTCACGATGGCTCTTGGCCTTGCACGCCCGGGGCACCGAGTGCTGACGCTCCTCGTCGCGTGCGCTGTCGCAGCCCTGGGTGTCTACCTCGTGGCCCAGGGCCTCCTCGGAGCGCTGCCCCATCATCACGTGGCCACCTGGGCGATCCTGTCGCTCGACCTTCTCTCCATCAGCGCCACCACTGCCGGCGTGGTCCGACTCCTCGGTCCCGGGGGCCTTGGGCTCAGCGCCGCGGTCATGGTCTTCGTCGGGAACGCCTTCTCCGGCGCCACCTCCGCCCCGGAGATGCTCCCCAAGGGCGTGGATCACGTCGGCCAGTGGCTGCCCCCCGGCGCCGGAGCCAGTCTGCTTCGTGACACCACTTACTTCGACGGCAACTCCGGCGCCGGCCATCTTGCCGTCCTGGCTCTGTGGAGTGTCTGCGGGCTCACAGCAGTCATGTTCAGCCACTGGGTTACCGGGAAACCCCGTGGCACGCAGCCCGGTGCGACGGCTTCCGGGGAGTTGCTCCCGGCTTTGCCGGGATCCGGCGAGGCTTTGTCGGTTCGGCGTCACGTGCACGCCCATGCCCGTCGCCATGACGGTGACGGCTGATGCCCGAGCACTTCATGCGCGCGATCAGGCTCTCGCCGCCCAGGCCGCACAGCCACAGGGGTGCGACCCGGCAGACACACGGGCGACCTCCGACACGAACACGACCACGGAGCACTGCGCGAGGTGCTGAAACCGCGATGCCTCGTGCCGTACCGGAACGGACACACACCATGACCACCCCACAACACCCTCAACCGGTACGCCGGTGCGAGCATCCGCAGTCAGCCGATGGCTCTCCGGCCATCACTCGGGCCTTCGCCCTGCTCAGCAGGCGCTGGAACGGCTTGATCCTCATGGCGCTGGCCAAAGGCCCGGCCGACTTCGCACAGATTCGCGAACGCGTCCCCGGCATCAGCGACCGCATGCTCGCCCAGCGCCTCCGGGAACTGACCGCGATCGACCTGATCACCCAGGACATGCGGCACGGGCTGTCATCGCGAACCCGCTACGCACTTTCTGCGCACGGCAAGGCCTTCCTCGTCCCCCTGGCCGTTTTGTTCTTGTGGGCAGAGGATCACCTTCTACCGAGCGGCTTGCCGGCATCGGATCAACCGACTACGCCAGGTTGCTGACCTCTCTTCACGCACAGGCAGGAGGTTGGAGTTGGACGCATGCCTCCGGCGAGCGATCGACCGGCACAGGATTGATGGGGGCACTGTTCTCGACGGCCACGCGGTGATGTTCTCCACCTGGCGTCGGAACGGCACCACCCGATAGGAGATGCTGCCCGGCGAGGGGGCTTGTAAAGCCCGGCGCCGGGACCGGTGTTGCTGGATCCGCACTCTGGCCGTATCGCGACTCAGCCTTCGGAGGGACGGGGAGCGCGCTTGTGCGCACGTTCCTTCAGCTCCTCCTCGTCGACCAATGTGAGCATAGGCTGGCCCGGCGCGCACAACATGGTCACCACGAACTTGGTCGATGCGTCCGACAGTGCGTTGCCGTCCTGGTAGTGGATCACGTCACCGCCTGGCTCCCAGAACGTTCCACCGGCCTCGACCACACGCTCTGGCTCGCCTTCAAGTTCGAACCGGAGTGCGCCCTCCATCACGTAGCCGAACGACGGGCCCGAATGGCGATGCGGAGGGAGCCCGGGGTGACCGGGAGGCCAGTTGACGAGGATGGTCATTCCCGAACCGCCTTCGGGAAAGAAGGGCGGGGTGACTTCCTGCAGCAACTTGACTTCGGGCGGCAAGGAGACCTGAGCGGCGGTCCCGAGCCCTGGGTTCTTCTCCGACATGTACCACACCTCCGTAAGCCCTCCCGAATGGGCGGTCTCGCTTCAGCCACTACGGCCCGGACGATGTACCGACCCACTCGTTCGGCGGTGGCCGAGGTCGCCGGGTTTCCGGCTGACAGGCCGTGTGCCGTATACCTCGCCCAAACGGTCTCGACACCACCCTGCATCCCGTCGGCGGCCACCACAATCCGGGATCCGGCGGGCGTCGAGACCGCCTCGCACCGTGTCATCGGCGGGCATCTCGTGCTGTAGCAAGCCAAGTCGTGATGTGCCGCGCCGCGGCGCGAGGAGCTCCGCGAGCTCGCTGTCCAGGTCCTGCAACGGCGTGGTCAGGACCTTCCCGCAGATGCAGTGCCCGAGGCAGGAAACAATCACGACCCGAGATGTTGCGATCGAGATGGTATTGAGTGATACCATCTTGAGTGTAACGAAGACATACCCGTTGAACAGATGGAGGCGGGTGGTCATGGACGTCTACGAGGCTGTTTCGAGCCGACGGGCGGTGCGCGCGTTCACCGACGAGCCCGCGCCGAGGGAAACACTGGAGCGAGTGCTGTCCGCTGCGGCTTGGGCGCCGTCCGGATCGAACCTGCAACCGTGGCACACCTACATGGTGACCGGCGCGCCGCTGGCCGAGATCAAGAAGCGCGCCGGCGAGCGCCTGGCCCTGGGGGACCCCTGGGACGCGCCGGAGTACGAGATGTATCCGCCGCAACTGAAGTCTCCGTACCGCGAGCGCCGCTCCGCCTTCGGCAAGCAGCGCTACGGTGCGCTCGGCATCGCGCGTGAGGACCTGGAGGCGCGCCACAGGGCGGCCGCCGCGAACTGGGACTGCTTCGGTGCGCCCGCCGCCCTGTTCTGCTGCATCGATCAGGACATGCGATCACCTCAATGGGCTGATGTCGGCATGTACCTGCAGACCGTCATGCTGCTGCTCCGTGCCGAAGGGCTGCACAGTTGCGCGCAGATGGCCTGGGCGAAGTACCACAGGACCGTCGCGGAAGTCCTGTCACCCCCGGACGGACTCGTCCTCTTCTGTGCTATGTCGATCGGGTTTGAAGACGTCACAGCGGGTGACGCCCGTACAGGCCGGGCGCCGCTGGAGGAGACGGTCACGTTCGTCGACGGCCTCTGACGACTGGCCCTCCTGGTCCATCAGAGCGAACCGTTTCATGCTGCATCCACATAACGGTTCATATGCCATATTGCGCATGTAATCACCACGAAAGGCATGTCATGAAGATCGCAGTAATAGGCGGCACCGGGCTGATCGGCTCGCAGGTCGTGAGGAATCTGACCGCGGCCGGGCACGAAGCAGTACCGCACTCGAAGTCCACCGGAGTCGACATCATCAGCGGTCAGGGACTGGAGGAGGCGACGGCGGGAGCCGACGTCATCGTCAACCTGACGAACTCCCCGACCTTCGACGAAGCCTCCCTGGGCTTCTTCCAGACCTCGATGGACAACCTCCTGGCCGCGGCCCACAAGGGCGGCGTCGGCCACTTCGTCATCCTCTCGATCGTCGGCGTGGACCAGGTGCCGGAGCTGGACTACTACCAGGCCAAGGCGCTTCAGGAGAAGATCCTCACGGACGGGCCGATCCCCTACTCGATCGTCCGGGCGACGCAGTTCATGGACTTCATGGACGCGGTCCTGTCCTGGACCGCTGACGCCGACACCGTCCGACTGCCCGCCACGCCGATCCAGCCGATCGCATCCAAGGACGTGGCCACCGCAGTGGCGGAGGTCGCCACCGGCACCCCGCTGAACGGCATCCGCAACATCGCCGGCCCCGAGGTCTTCACCCTGGACGAGGTGGGCCGGATCACCCTGGCCCACAAGGGCGACCACCGCACCGTCGTGACCGACCCCACCGCCGGCATGTTCGCCGTCGTCAAGGGCGACGTCCTCACCGACACGGACGCCCACCTCGCCCCCACCCGCTACACCGACTGGCTCTCCTGACTGCTCGCGCCCTCCGAGACGTGCAGACCGCAAAGAGCAGCTGAAGGAGGTAGATGATCCTGCTTCTTGAGCCTTCACTGGTGATCGGTAGGGAGGCCGTCAGCCTGTACCGGCGATTGGTTCATGCCAATCCTGGCGCCTATAGCCCTGCCCTCGCCCTGCACGGCGGGAGCGGCGACATGCCCGGTTGCTCGGCGCGGGCCAGGCGATGTCGCCCTGTTCGTCGATCAGTTCGCTCGGGGTGCCGACGAGGTCGGTGACGATGGCGAAGAAGCGGGAGTCGATCTCCTGCTGGGGTGTACGCGAAGCGGGAGACGCCACCGAGCGGATCGGTGTGGCTCGTGCAGTTGCCCTCGCCGTCGTACGTCCACGTCTCCGGCGCACCGTCCGGCCTGGTGCGACGGATCAGATGGCCCCCGACGGACCAGTCAAGCAGCGTTGTGGCGCCCGTCGGATCCGTGATCGTGGTCGGGCGGCCGAAGGCGTCCCGTTCATAGCGGGTGACCGCGCCCAGCGGGTCCGTCACTCGCACCGGCAGGCCCGCGCGGTCGCAGACGACAGTCGTCGTGTTGCCCAGCGGGTCCGTGACCGACGTCAGATGACCGGCGCCGGTGTAGGTGAAGTGGGTCGTCCGGCCCGAGGTGTCGTCCACCCTGTCCAGCGGCCAGCGCGGACCATGGCTGGGCAGCGTCGGGACGCCCGGTGCCGGGTGCGGGTAGGCGAGTGTCAGGCCGTCCTCTCCGACGAGGACCACGCCCTCGGCGTCGATCTCCAGTCGCTGGTCGAGCGTGGAGGACCAGGCCGGTCCGAACCAGCCGCCCAAGCGGTACGAGGACTCGAACTGCCGAGCCTTCTTCCTCTCCGCGTTCGCCGCCCTGGGCGACCCGGCATCCCGGGCCTACTACGACAAGAAGATCGCTCGCGTTGCGCGGGATCTCTTCCTCGCGCACCGAGTGCTCCAGGGCGGACTTCAGCACGGAGCAGATGTACGTCAGGGTCAGCCGCGAGAGCCGCTTGGAGCAGCACTTTCCCGTGGCGCAGCAGCGGGGTTGGTCTCGGGCGGTGTCGAGGCCGCGGGTGCAGCACTGGCAGGTGGTGCGGAACTGGTGAGCCAGGTGCGGACTTCCTCGGCGGTGAGCTTGGCGAGCTTCTTCCGTCCGAGGCCGGGAATGCGGCTCTGGCCTGCGTTGCCCAGACGGACACGCAAGTACGGGCTATGCGCCACGCTGACCCGGAACCGTGTGGTCGAGGCGGCACCAGCCGGTGTAGCGTCGTGATCAGCAGTCGTGGTTCCGAAGTCCCGTTCGCCCGTGATCGCAATCGCGGGCGTTTTTGATGTTCAACGCCTCTCCGGACCAGGGCGATCACCTCCGGATCCCGCACGGTGCGGGACCCGATACGAGTCCCTTCGAAGGAGACAGGCACATGGCCACGGGCACTGTGAAGTGGTTCAACGCGGAAAAGGGCTTCGGCTTCATCGAGCAGGACGGCGGCGGCCCGGACGTGTTCGCCCACTACTCGAACATTCAGAGCCAGGGCTTCCGTGAGCTGCAGGAGGGTCAGAAGGTCGAGTTCGACGTCACGCAGGGCCAGAAGGGCCCGCAGGCGGAGAACATCCGCCCCCTGTAACACCTCACGCAAATGAGCCCCGGCCGGGATGCACCCACCGGCCGGGGCTCATTTTGTCCCGGGAGGCCACCAGGGCTCGGTCCGTTCCGGGTCTCCGGCACCCGCCCGCCCTTCGCCTGGAGGGCTTGCCGGGGCGGCGGGCGACGTCGTCCCGGCGCCCCGGGCGCGAAGAAAATGGCGAAAGGCCCAGCCTTGGCCGATGGCGCGGAGGTTGCAGACGGTCTGGCCGTTGGTGGTGTGCCGGTACAGCTCGGCGACGGCCATGGCACGGATGTCGGGGCTGGCATGCGGCTGGAAGGTCCACGCGGCCCTGGTGACGCAATCCATGTACGGGGCTGTGTGGGTGGGGGCGCTGCAGGTCAGGCCGGTGTCGACGTCCGTGTTGATGGCTATCGTGCGCTGGATGTGGGCTGGCACGGCGGCAAGGTGGCGGGCTGCGCGTTCGACGGTGCGCGGGCCCTCGGTCTGCTTGCCCAGCAGGCGGGCCGCGCCGTGGGCGGCGGAGGGCTGGTTGGAGAAGACGAAGTCCTCGGCGCAGGTGACCTGGCCGCCTGTGTCGGTCAGGAAGAGGGTGAGGTCGGCGTCGGCGCCCGGGAAGCTGAAGGCGATGCGCAGCTCTTGCCAGGCCTCCTCGGGCAGCACCTGATTCTGTCCCGGCGTGAGTGCGATCGCAGGGGCGTGGCTCGGCGGCGCAGGAATGGGGGTCGGTGCCGCGGGAGCGGGCGGCGGTGACCGGGGGGTGGTCTGGCTGTTCCACTCGGCGAAGGGGCGGATCCGGTAGGGATCCGGCAGGGGTGCGGAGGATGCGCCAGGGATGTTGGCGCGCAGGTCTCCGTCGAGGCCGGCCAGGGTCGCGTCCTTCCCTCATCAGTCTCCCAGCTCTGCCCTCCTGGTCTGTCCCGAACGTGCTCAGTCGGTGAGGCCCAGCGCCCCCGCTGCCTGAATCGCCAGCCAGACCTCGGTCAGGGCCTGCGTCGATGTCAGATCACGGTCGGCGAGAGCACCGAAACGACGCAGCCGGTAGGCAAGGGTGTTGGGATGGATGTGGAGCGCCGCCGCGGCCGTCTCGGTACGGCGGTCGCGTTCCATCCACGTGCGGGCGGAGACAAGCAACCGCGATTCATGGGCCGCGTCATAGCGCAGCACCTCGCCGAGCACATGTTCGACCAGCGCGGTCAGGACAGCGGGGTCGTCCGGCAACCACCGACCCGTCGAGTCATCGCCGTAATGGACGACGGGGCGGCCCGACTCCACGGCCTTGGCCACCGCCCACAGCGCCTCGCGCTGGGCGACCTTCAGCGCGGCGCCCGGCAGGAAGGGGCGGCTGACCCCGGCTGCCACGGCGGGCAGCCCACCGATGGCCGTTGCCAGTTCCGGTGCTCCCAGGACGTAGCGGTCCTCACCTCGGGTGAGCAGCAGATGGGGTTGGTTCTGCAGACATGACAGCAGCGCCTCGTCGGTGGTGTGGCGCACCACGAGGAGTACGGTGGCGCCCTCGATGGCGTGCCGGGCGAGCCGGCGGCGCGCCACCTCCGGGTCGAGTACCTCCTGCAGTAGTTCGGCCAGTGTCTCCGCGCCCTCGCGGCGCAGCGTCTCGCGCTCGTTGCGTACCATCGCCAGCCGCAGCGCCGCCACCGTGGCGATGTGCTGGACGACGGCGAGTCCTGCGGGCTGGGCGCCCTGACGCTCGTATGCGACCAGAAAGCCCGCCGGGCCGCCGGGCGCGGGCACCGGGAGGACGAATCCGCCGGGGACCGTCGGCGGGGCGTCGATGGAAGCGGGCAGGACAGCTGGATCCGGCACGGGAACGCCGGGCAGCAGCGGGTGACCCTGCGGTGTGCAGAGATAGACGTCGTAACCCGACAGGCCTTCGAGACGGCGCAGAAGTGTCGGCATGTCGAGATCCTCGGCGACCAGCCAGCGCAGCGCGCCGAAGACCTGGAGTTGCGCGCCCAGCCGGTGCCGGGCGTCCTCCTGGGCCGCGGCCGCGACTTCCTGGGCGACAGCGATGAACGGGACGGCGAGCGGCACTTCGAGGACCGGGAAGCCCCGCTCCTCCGCCGCCTGGAAGAACGCATCGTGCAGCGGGGGCATGTGCAGCTGCGCGGAAAGGGCGAGAGCGGATACCCCGGCGTCGTCCAGCCGCTCCAGGTAGGCGCGCTGTCCGGCCGCGGTACGGGGCACCGCCAGGCCCGTCGTCATGATCACCTCGGCGCCCAAGAGCCAGGGCGTCGGATCGGCGAGCTCGCTGGCGTGCGCCCAGGAGACGGACCGGTCCAGGCCGGCGCTGCCGGCCTTCACAGAGAGCTGGAGCGCCGGGAAGGAGAGCAGATCACCGACGGTGAGTTTGTTGTTCGCCACATAAAACAGCGTACGGCTCTGTGGCAAGCACAATTGTCGCTACCCGTCCGCGGGCCCCACACTGTGCACCATCCCCCCTGCATGACCGGAATCTGGAGCACCCATGACGACCTCGATAACCGAGATAGAGACCTATGGTGTCGAGCGGATCCCGGACAAGGACCGTTCAGCCCGCCCCCTTGATCTGTTCCGGCTCGCCTTCGGCGGTGCCAACACTTTCGCGACCTGTGTTCTGGGCGCCTTCCCGATCCTTTTCGGCCTCTCCTTCTGGCAGGGTCTCGCGGCGACCGTCCTCGGTCTCGTGGCGGGTGCGCTCCTCCTGGCCCCGATGGCGCTGTTCGGCCCCGCCAACGGCACGAACAACGCTGTCTCCTCCTCCGCGCACCTGGGCGTGCACGGCCGGGTCGTCGGCTCGTTCCTCTCCCTGCTCACCGCCATCGCGTTCTTCTCGATCTCGGTGTGGTCCTCGGGGGACGCGCTCGTCGGCGGCGCCCACCGGCTCGTCCACGTCCCCGAGTCGGACGTGACCTATGGCATCGCGTACGCGATCTTCGCCGGGCTCGTCCTGGTCGTCTGCATCTACGGATTCCGGTTCATGCTGCTGGTGAACAAGATCGCGGTGCTGGCGGCGTCGGCCCTCTTCGTGCTCGGCGCCTTCGCCTTCGCGGGCGACTTCGACCCCGGTTACGCAGGAGCCTTCGCCTCCACGGCCGACCCGCTGTTCTGGCCTTCGTTCATCGGCTCCGCGCTGATCGTGCTCTCCAACCCGGTCTCCTTCGGCGCGTTCCTCGGTGACTGGTCCCGCTACATCCCGGCCGGGGCTCCGCGCCGCCGGGTGATGGGGGCCGCGTTCTTCGCCCAGATCGCCACCCTGCTGCCGTTCTTTTTCGGCCTGGCCACCGCGTCGATCATCGCATCGAAGGCCGAGAAGTACGTCGACCCTGCCGCCCCCAACTACGTGGGCGGACTGCTCGCGATCTCACCGGGCTGGTACTTCCTGCCGCTCTGCCTGATCGCCCTGATCGGCGGCCTCTCCACGGGCACGACATCCCTGTACGGCACTGGGCTCGACTTCTCCAGCGTCTTTACGCGCTTCAGCCGCGTCCAGGCCACCTTCTTCATCGGTGCCCTGTCCATCGCGTTCATCTTCGCCGGCCGCTTCGCACTCAACCTCGCGCAGTCCATCTCCACCTTCGCCACGCTGATCATCACCTGCACCGCACCGTGGATGATCGTCATGACGCTCGGCTATGTCACCCGGCGCGGCTGGTACGACGCGGAGGCTCTGCAGGTCTTCAACCGCCGCCAACGCGGCGGCCGCTACTGGTTCACGCACGGCTGGAACTGGCGCGGCATGTCCACCTGGCTCGTCTCCGCCGTCGTGGCGCTCCTCTTCACCAACCTGCCCGGCCAGTTCGTCGGCCCGCTCGGCGATCTCGCGGGCGGCACGGACATCTCGCTGCTGGTCGGCCTCGCCCTCGCGATCGTGCTCTACCTCGCCCTGCTCGCTGTGTTCCCCGAACCGCGCGCCGTGTACGGACCGGCCGGACCCCGATTCGTGCGGGCGTCGGATGCCCCCGTGCCACCGATCACCGGCGACACCGGGGAGACCGTCACCGAGCCCGCCGTGGCCCACTGAGGCCTCGCCGTCACCTACCGTAACCGAACGCCTGGCGTTTCGGCCCCCGACCGCCGAACGCCCGTGACCAGGAGCCGTACATGAGCACCACCACTGTCCGGGAGGTCCGGACCGCCGCAGACGCGCTTGTCGCCGCCTTCGCCGAGGGCCGTCTCGACGACTACTTCGGCGCCTTCGCCCCCGACGCGACCTTCGTCTTCCACACCACCCCGCAGCGGCTTGGCTCCACGGCCGAGTACCGGGCGCTGTGGCAGCAGTGGGTGGAACAGGACGGCTTCCGGATCCTGGGCTGCACTTCGTCCGCACAGCTGATCCAGCACTTCGGCGACACCGCCGTCTTCAGTCACGACGTCGAAACCCGGATCGCCACCCATACCAGCCAGGAGACGGTCCACGAAAGGGAGACCATCGTCTTCACTCGCGCCGACGACGGCCGCTGGGTCGCCGTCCACGAGCACCTTTCCGCCCGTACCGCCGCCTGACCAGAGGATACGTTCCATGAGCACCACCTTCCGCAACTACATCGACGGTGCGTTCGCGGAGGCCTCGGACGACCGCACGCTCGACGTGGTGGACCCCACCACTGGTGACGTCTACGCGACTTCCCCGCTCTCGGGGGCCGCGGACGTGGACGCCGCGATGGCGGCCGCGGCCTCGGCGTTCCCCGTCTGGCGCGACACCACACCGTCCGTACGGCAGCGCGCACTGTTGAAGATCGCCGACGCGATGGAGGCACGGGCCGACGAACTGGTCGCCGCGGAGAGCCGGGACACCGGCAAGCCGCTCCACCTCACCCGCAGTGAGGAACTCGCCCCCGCAATCGACCAGATCCGCTTCTTCGCGGGCGCCGCGCGCATGCTGGAGGGCCGCTCGGCCGGCGAGTACATGGAGGGAACGACCTCCATCATCCGCCGCGAGCCGGTCGGTGTGTGCGCCCAGGTCGCGCCATGGAACTACCCCCTGCTGATGGCGGTGTGGAAGTTCGCCCCGGCTCTCGCGGCGGGCAACGCCGTGGTCCTCAAGCCCTCGGACACCACCCCGGCCTCCACGGTTCTGATCGCCGAGATCATCGGCGGTGTCCTGGAGGAGCTGTCGCTGCCCCGCGGAATCTTCAACGTGGTCTGCGGTGACCGTGAGACCGGCCGTCTGATGGTGGAGCACCCGACCCCCGCGATGGCGTCCATCACCGGTTCTGTACGCGCCGGCATCCAGGTCGCCCAGAGCGCGGCCAAGGACGTCAAGCGGGTCCACCTGGAGCTCGGAGGCAAGGCCCCGGCGGTGATCTTCGAAGACGCCGATCTGGCGAAGGCGGTCGAGGACCTGGTGATCGGCGGCTTCTTCAACGCCGGGCAGGACTGCACGGCCGCGACCCGCGTCCTGGTCCACGAGTCGGTCCACGACGAGTTCGTCGCCGCCCTCGCCAAAGCGGCGGCCGACACCAGGACCGGATTGCCGGACGACGAGGACGTGCTGTACGGACCGCTGAACAACGCGGGCCAGCTCGCCCAGGTCAGCGGCTTCATCGAGCGCCTCCCCGAGCATGCCAGGATCGAGGCGGGCGGCCACCGGGTCGGCGAGCAGGGCTACTTCTACGCCCCGACCGTGGTCTCCGGCCTCCGGCAGGACGACGAGATCATCCAGAACGAGGTCTTCGGCCCGGTCATCACCGTCCAGTCCTTCACGGACGAGGCGCAGGCCGTGCGGTACGCCAACGGCGTCGACTACGCGCTGGCCTCCTCGGTGTGGACCAAGGACCACGCGCGGGCGATGCGGATGTCGAAGAACCTCGACTTCGGCTGTGTGTGGATCAACACCCACATGGCCCTCGTCGCCGAGATGCCGCACGGCGGGTTCAAGAAGTCCGGCTATGGCAAGGACCTCTCCGCATACGGCTTCGAGGACTACACCCGGATCAAGCACGTCATGACGTCGCTCTGAGGTCCGGCAACTCGTCGGCCGCGCCCGGCCTGTCCCGGGGCGGCCGAGGGGTCCACACCACCGACCCCGACACCCGGTAACTCCTCGCCCGCCTGATGCCCGGCAACGGATCGGGCGGTTGTCCCGGACACCGGGCGGCCCATGTCCCGTTCCGTTCGTGTCCGCCGATCGTGGGCGCCGGCACCGGCCCGTGCCGCCCAAGGACGGGAAAAGGCAGCCCTCCGCCGCAATCCGCTGACGAAACCTGCCCCAACGTGGCGGTAAGGACGCCATAGAACTCGGCCGCGGTTGCCCCGTTCGACATCCACGAGTGACATCAACGTCGCCGGACGTCAGCACTCCAAGGCGGTCTGGCATGTCCAGGAACGTACTCAGCTGTGCGGGGTGTACCAGGGCACCAGACGCAGCAGGAAGTCGAGCGTGGGGTCAAGCCCCTGGGACCGGTCGGCAGGCTTGTGGCTGCGCCGTCGTGCAGCTGCCGCCGCCGGATGGCTGTCGCGGGACCGGCCTGAGAAGCACCGCGGATCGGTGTGGGGGCACCAGGAATAGAGGAATCCGTCTCCGATTCCGTGTCGGTTTCGTCGTTTCGTGCTCGCGGACCGGAGGAACCGGTCTGCGCCTCCCTTCATGCCGATAGATCTTCGTGCGCGGTGCATTTATCGTCCTGGAGCTCGTCTCCTCGGGCCGCCGCGATTGACGGCGCGCCACTCGGTTCGGACGACGGAGGCGCTGCCCGCGACTGGACGGATACCGCCGATATACCGCCGCTCTCCCCCGGTCGTGCAGGGTGAAGCTCGGACAAGCCGCGGTGGAGCCGCTGCCTCGGGAACGGCTGTCGGGAGGGCATCGATGTCTGGAAACGCAGGGAGCGAACGTCCCGTGCCCGGGATACCGGGTGTCGACGACGGCGGGCCCCCGGTCAGCGCGCTCCGCGTCGACGCCGTGCCGGGGCGCCGAAGCGCCGATCGCACCATTGCCCGCAGGTCCCGAGCGGCAGCGGCCCCCACGCCCGCCCACTGCGGCAGAGGGGCGTGTCATGACCTATCTTCATGATCCGCATCACCGTGCGGTACCTCATGAACAGTCGCACGGCGGGCAGGTGCCTCGGCAACGGTCGGCCACGCCGTACCCCCGTGACGCCCGCGAGGCGGCGGACTTCCGGATGCCGATCGACACCGGCGCCGAGGCAGGGACGACCGGCTTCCACAGCTTCGTGTGCTCCGACTGCAACCTCGGCTTCGGCCGGCATGTGCACCTCCACCTCCCGTCGGCGGCGTCCGAGGTCGGCAAGGCGCGCGCGGCGGTGGGCGAGGCCCTCCTCTCCTGGGGGTGCCCGTCCGGAGTCGTCGACGACAGCCGGTTACTCGTCAGCGAGTTGCTCGCGAACGCGATCAAGTACGCACCCGGCACTTGGATCACCCTGGACCTGATGCAGATCGGTGACCGCCTGTTGGTGGAGGTCACCGACGGGTCCGCGGCACAGCCCGTCGTCCACCAGGCGGGACCGCAGGAGGAGCAGGGCCGAGGAATGTTCCTCGTGCAGGCGATCGCGTCCGCCTGGGGTGCGCGCCGGGACCGCCGTGGCCGTAAGACCACCTGGTGCACCGTCGCCATCGACGGGAGCGGCGGGACGCCGCCTCGATGACCTGCGTGGGCCGGCCGGGGGCCGCGTCGCGGCTCCGTACCGATCGCCGTACCCCGGGCGGCGACCTGCGACGCACACGTCGGAAGACGCGAACGACAAGACGCGAACAGCAGAAGACGCATACACCTCCGAACACCCTGCATCGGCCTGAGCCGGCACCGGTGGTCGGGTAGGCCGCAGTTCCTGAGGGAGGACCAGTGAACGGCGTGAGCGGAAGCATGGGCCGGAGTTCATCCGCGCTGGAACACAGCCACCTGTACGCGTGGGAGGTGCACCAGGTCTGCGACAGCAGACACCAGCAGGGTCCGTGCGGTACGTGTGCGACGGAGCAGAGCGCACGGGCCTGTATCGAGGCGGCCCTGTCCGCCGCGGCCCGCCCGGGCGTGCATTCCTGGGGGCTGCTCAGCCGCGTTCCGGCGGCGCCGCGGCAGCCGAAGTCGTCCTGGCTGCCTACGCCGATCGCTCGGGCCGCGCTCGGGCCGGACGGGACGGTGGCCTGGCAACCGCCGGCCGGCCGGGGACTGGTACCGGTGAGGGCGCCGGAGGCCGGCCCGACGCAATCTCGCGGTGAGAACCTGCCCTGCGCACTGGCCCGCTTCGGGGGCACGGTGCAGCGGTATCGGTTGGCGGCCGGACTCGCCCGCCGGGAGGTCGCCGAGCGGTTGCGGTGCGCCGAGGCGGAGGTCGAGCGGGTGGAGAACGCCGAGGGGATGCCCTCCCGCAGCTTCGCCGTCGATGTCGACCGGCTGCTCGGCGCGGACGGCGCCTTGGCAGCTCTGTGGCCCTCCCTCGTCAAGTCCGCCTATCCGGACTGGTTCTGGCAGGTCATCGAGTTGGAGCAGCAGGCGAGTTTCGTCCAGGAATTCGAGACTGTCGCCATTCCCGGTCTGCTGCAGACCGAGGCCTACGCCCGGGCCGTCTTCACCACCGCCCATCCGGTGGCCCCGGCACTGCAGATCGAGCAGTACGTGGCCGCCCGCTTGGACCGGCAGCGCATTCTGGAGAGACGCGACCCACCGCAGATCATGATCACCCTCGACGAGGCGGTGCTCCGTCGGTGCGTCGGCGGGAGCCGGACCATGAGCGAGCAGCTCGGACACCTGGTGACCCTGGCCGAGCTGCCCAAGGTGCACCTTCAGGTCATCCCGTTCAGCGTGCGCGAGCACCCCGGGGGCATGACCCCGTTCCGCATCATGGGCTTCCGGGAGGGCCCGGACGTCCTCTACGGGGAGTCGTTCATCGGCGGCCAGGTGACCAACGACGCCCATCAACTCCGGCAGCATCAGCTCGCCTTCAACCTGATCCAGGCCAACGCGCTGTCCCCCCAGGACTCGCGCACCCTCATAAGTCGGCTGCGAAAGGAAATCGCTGGTGGACCCGACTGAACTGCACTGGCGCAAGAGCAGCTACAGCATGGGAAACGGAGGGAACTGTGTGGAGGTCGCCGATGCCGGACACGCCGTCTACGTCCGGGACAGCAAGGACCCCGATGGCCCGGCATTCGGGTTCGGTCGGGAACAGTGGCAGGCATTTCTTACGGCCTTGGCAGAGGGCGGGGGTTGGGCACTTACCCGCCCGGTGGCACCGTCCACCGCCGGACGCACCCGAACGGCCGCGCCGCGGCTCCTCCTGAAGCGGCAGGACGTTTCGTCAGGGGCCGCCACCCCACGTCCGTGCCCCCGCCATGCGCCTGACGGGCACTGGGAAGTCGTTCCCCTGGGCCGCTCGTACTGGCTGGCGGCACAGGTCGGCGTCCGTGAAGTGGCCCATGCCACACCACACTTCTAGACTGCCCCGGTGCCGTGAACTGTCGCGGCACCACTTTCACCGGGTTGTGGAGGCTCCGTGAGGCGACCCACGCACGCACGTGGATGTACGGCGCGCCCTCGAGCCGCCGACGCCGGATCCCGGCGCGGGACCCGGCCGCCCTCCGCGCCGCGGCCCGCTGCGTCTTCGTCGCGGCGCCGGGCACGCCAAGGATTCGATTCTCCCACTGGCTGAGGCCGGTGGTTCCCTCGAAGGGAGGTCCGACCATGGGTTCGGTCGGTGCACAGGCGGTGGTCATCGGCGGGTCGATGGCAGGACTTGTCGCGGCGCGTGCGCTGGCCGACCGGTTCACCCGGGTGACCGTCGTGGACCGGGACGCTCTGCCCGGGGACGCGCGAGACCGGCGAGGCGTGCCGCAGAGTGGCCATGCGCACGCGTTGCTGGTCAGCGGGCAGAGCACACTCGAAGAGCTGTTTCCGGGTCTCACCGACGAGCTCGTCGCGGGCGGGGCGGTGCCCTTCGATCCCGGCTCGGACGTGCTCTTCCACCAGATGGGGGGCCATCGGATCCGCTGTGCCACCGGACTGCAGGGGATCAGCCTCAGCCGCGCCTTCCTGGAGCACGCGGTACGGGCCCGCGTGGCCGCGTTGCCCACCATGGAGGTCCGCGACCTCCGCGCGGTGTGCGGGCTGACCGGGTCCGCCGGCAGGGTGACCGGGGTCGAACTGGACGGGGGCGAGGTCCTCGCCGCGGATCTGGTGGTGGACGCGACGGGACAGAGCGGTACGCGGTCCGACCGGTGGCTGCACGCCCTGGGCTGTTCGACTCCCGAGGTGGCCACCGTCAAGGTGGACGTCGGATACGCCACCCGCCTGCTGCGGCGCGGTGCCGACGACCGGTTGCTCGACGACGTACTGCTCTACCTGATAGCCGGCGTTCCCCCGCACGACAAGCGGGCGGCCGCCGTCTTCCCTGTCGAGGGCGACCGATGGGTGGTCACCCTGGCCGGCTGGCACGGGACCCACGCGGCCGTCGATCCGCAGGGATTCGCGAAGTTCGCCGCCGAGCTGTCGACCCCCCACGTCGGAGAACTGGTCGCCCGCGCCGAGCCGGTGGGTGAGGAGGACGCGCGACGGTTCACCTATCCGCAGGCCCGGCGGCGTCTCTTCGAGCGGCTGCGGCAGCCTCCCTCCGGCTATGTGGCGATCGGTGACGCCCTGTGCAGTTTCAATCCGGTGTACGGGCAGGGCATGAGCGTCGCCGCCCTGGAAGCGGTGGAACTCGGCCGCTGCCTGGACCGGTTCGGCACCACGTCCTCAAGGATGGCCCGCGCCTACTACCGTGCGGCGGCCAAGGTGATCGCCGGCCCCTGGCAGATGGCGACGGGCGGCGATTTCATGTACCCGCAGACAGTGGGCCGCCGGCCGCCGGGCACCGACCTGGTGAACCGCTATGTCCGCCAGGTGCTGCTGGCCAGCCACGTCTCGGTGGACGCGCACCGCGTCGTCCTCGACATGCAGCACCTGCTGGCACCGCCGAGCGCGGCCCTGCGGCCCGCCACGGTCGTCCGCAGCCTGCTGGCCGCCCGCCGGTCGCCGGCCCGCCGGTGACGTACGCCATCCGGCCCTGAAGCGCGGTGCACCGGCTCCGCGCTCGGAGCGCGGAGGGAACAAAAGGGAATGGATCCCGCCGGTCGCACGCGAGTCGGCAAGTTCCCTGCCGCCCGCGGAGATTGCACCCAGGATGTTCGAACCCCGCGCTCGGCGCTTTCGAGGTACCGCTGGAGGTCATATGGTGGCTGTCCGTGGCCGGTTCCCCGGCTTCCGCACGTGTCCGGCTCCGGAACCGGCCTGCGTCAGGCCTGCCTTGCACGGGTGACGACTGACGGAGCGTGGCATGCGGTATCAGGTCCTCGGCCCTCTCGGGCTGTGGCGCGGCAGCGACGAGATCCCCCTCGCCCCGGCGAAGTGGCGGATGCTGCTGGCGGTGCTGCTGTGTGACGCCAACCAAGTGGTCTCCACCGACCGGCTGGTCGCGGAACTCTGGGGCGCCGACCCTCCGCAGAGCGTGGGCAAGCTCCTGCAGGGCTATGTGTCGCGGGTGCGGCGGGCGCTCGGGGATGAGTCGGGCCGACTGCTGGTGACCCATGCGCAGGGGTACCGGGCCCACGGCTACCGGCTCGTCGTGGCACCGGGCGAGGTCGACGCCCACCGGTTCGTGGAGCTGATCGAGCAGGGCGGGCGGGAGCTCGACGGCGGTGCTCCCGAGACCGCCGCGGAGCGGCTCGAAGAGGCCCTGGGACTGTGGCGCGACGCCCCCTTCGCCGACGTACCGCCGACGCCCGCCCTGGAGGCCGAGGCGATGCGCCTTGCGGGGTACCGCACGCAGGCGCGGGAGTCGCGCATCGAGGCCCGGCTGAGGCTGGGCCGCCACGAGGCCGTCCTCGACGAACTCGACGCACTGGTGGCCGAGCACCCGCTGCGCGAGGGGCTGCGGGGCCAGCTCCTGTTGGCCCTGTACCGGGCGGGCCGGCAGGCTGACGCCCTGGCCGCCTACCAGGACCTGCGACACCAGCTGGCCGAGGAACTGGGAATCGAGCCGGGCCCGCCCCTGCAACAGCTGCACCAGCAGATCCTGCGGGCCGACGCGTCGTTGCTGCTCGAGGCCCGGCCGCCCGCCGAACCCGCGAGGGCCGCCGAGCGCAGGCCCGTTGTGATGCCCAGGGAGCTTCCCCACCTCAGCACCACCTTCGTCGGCCGCGCAGGCGAGAGCTCAGTGCTGCACCAGCTGCTGCAGGACGGCGACGAGGGCCGGGTGGCGATGGCCGTGATCGACGGTGCCGGCGGGGTGGGCAAGTCGGCTCTGGCCATCCACACCGCCCACCAGCTCGCCGAACGCTTCCCGGACGGCCAGTTCTACGTCGACCTGCACGGGGCCACCGCCGGGCTGACGCCCCTCGAACCCAGTGAGGTGCTCGGCCGGTTCCTCGCGACGCTCGGCGTTCCGGAGGTGGCCATTCCCTCCAACACGGAGGAGGCCGCTGCCACGTTCCGCTCGCTGGTGGCCGACCGGCGGCTGCTGGTGGTGCTCGACAACGCGGCCGGCGTCGAGCAGGTCCGGCCGCTACTCCCCGCCGGTCCCGGCTGCGCGGTGCTGATCACCAGCCGCGAGATCCTGACCTCCCTGGAAGGCGCCACCCATCTCCATCTCGGCGTCATGTTCCACGACCAGGCCACCGCTCTGCTGGAGCGGCTCGTCGGCAAGGAGCGGGTGGCCGCGGAACCCGAGGCGACCGACGCGATCGTGCAGATGTGCGGCCGTCTCCCGCTCGCCCTGCGCATCGTCGGCGCCCGCATGGCAGCCCGCCCCAGCTGGCCCCTGAGCGCCTTCGTCGAACGGCTGACCGCCGCTCAGAACCGCCTCGACGAGATCCGGGTGGGCGATCTGTCGGTGCGCGCCAGCTTCCACGCCAGCTACGACGGCATCTGCCACAGCGAGAACCCCACGGACCGGGCCGCCGCACGCGCCTTCCGCTTCTTCGGGGTGCTGCCCGGCTCGAACATGGGCCTGCAGGCTGCGGCCGCGCTGCTCGGCGTCGACAGCTGGGGAGCCGAGGACGCGCTGGAGCGGCTGGTCGACGCGCATCTGCTGCACAGCCTCGCCCCGGGCCGCTACCAGATGCACGACCTGATCCGCCTCTTCGCACGTGAGCAGGTGTACGCGGAGGAGTCGGCCTCCGAGCGCGGACGAGCCCTCGAACGCGTGCTGCGCTTCTACCTCGCCACGGCCGAGCGGGCGGTGGCCTTCCTCAACGTGCCGCCGCAGCCTCCGCACCACCCCACCAAGAACCCGTCCGCCCACGGCGCGCTGCCGACGACGCCGATCAGGAACCGCCGCGAGGCCGAGGCGTGGCTGGACGTCGAGCGCGCGAACCTGATGGCCGCCGTCACGCACGCCGCCGCTCAGACCGACCCCACGGCCCGGCTCGCGATGCGGCTGGCGCGGCCGCTGCACTGGTACCTCTACCCGCATGCCCGCGCCCGGGAGCTGCACATCCTGGCCGAAGTCGTCGTGTCCACCGCCCGCCGCCTCGGCGACCGCGAGAGCGAGGCATGGGGACTGGATCACCTGTCCGCGGTGTACTGGCTGCACCGGCGGTACGACGAGATGCGGCAGTGCCTGGAGTCGGCGCTCACGCTCTGGCGCGAGATCGGCGACCGGGACGGCGAGCTGCGGGCCCTGAGCAACCTCGCGGACGCGCTGGCCGAACGCGAGCTCTACGAGGAGGCCGTCACCGTGCAGCACCGGCACCTCGCCCTGGCACGGGAAGCCGGCGACCTCATGGCCCAGATGACCGGCCTGGGCAATCTCGGGCGGGCGTACCTTGGGCTGGGCCGGACCGAGGACGCCCTGTGCTGCCTGCGGGAGAGCCTGCGGCACGCGCGAGAGACCGGCGAGCGGGCCCTGGAGAGCCTCGCCCTCAACGAGATCAGCTTCATCCTCTTCGACGAAGGCAGGATCCAGGAGGCGCAGGAGCACATGAGACGCGCCACCATCCTCGCGGACGGAAACGTCGGCGCGTACGTGCACTGGCGCGGATACACCTGGAGCGCGTTCTTCCCTGCCTGCCTGACACTGCGGGTCGGGCCCCAAGCCGCGGGAGGAGTCACAAGGTGACAGCCCATCAATTGCCTTATGACTCAGCGAAATACCCCGCCGGGTACTTTGGTCCGGGGCCTTCCGGGAAGCCTCCGCTTCCTCTACGGTCGGGCCCTCGATCCACTCCAAGAGTTCCCCCACCCAGAACCTGGTAGGCCTCATGGAAGTCATTGCCCACCCCGACGAGCGAATGCTCCGGATCACGCCGACCGCCGATCCTCCCGGCCTGCGCCTGAAGGGGGAGCTCGACGCGACGCGGCACCGGGAGGTCATCGAGGCGCTGTCCCCGATGGCGGCCGAAGGCGGCGACGTACGGCTCGACCTCGGCGGGCTGCGCTTCATCGACCTCGGCGCCCTGCGGCTGCTGACGTGCCTGGTGGAGCGCTGCGGCAACGGGGTCCGGCTCGTCCTGGACAACCTGTCACCACAGATGGAAAACCTGATCCAGACAGTCAGTTGGGAGCGTCTGCCCGGACTCGTCCAGGGGCGGAAGGAGACATCATGACCGCCGAGGCACCCGCGGATCAGCCTGTGGAGGCCGGTCAGGGAGTCCAGCACTACGCTCTTCTGTACGGCGACGAGGAGGAGTTCCTCGCGGGCACCATTCCCCACCTGCGCGAGGGCATCGAGGCCGGCGACCCGACGTTCGCGGTCACCCCCCGGCAGGAGGCCGAGGTGCTGCGCGACTCGCTCGGCCGGGACGCCGTGGCGGTGCAGTTCATCGATCCGTCGGACTTCTACAGCACTCCCGTGCGGGCCATGGCCGGCATGATGGCCGTCGCCAGGACGCTCGGCTCGCGCCCGGCGTGGGTCGTCGCGTCGGCCGACTGGTTGCAGTACCCGGATGCGATGGAGTGGGTCCGGTACGACTCGATCTTCAACATGGGCTTCGCCGACGCGGATTTCCGGAGCTACTGCTGCTACAACACCTCGGTTCTGGCTCCCGAGGTCATCTCCCTGGTGCGCCAGACCCATCCCAACATCCACGAGGGCGCCCGGCTGCGGCAGAACCCGGACTACCGGGACCCCCGGGACTTCGTCGCCGATGTCGACAACCGGCCGCTGCCGCCCTCCCCGCACTCCGCCGCCTCGATGGAGGTCCGTCCGGAAGACCTGCACGCGGTACGGGCCTTCGTCGCTGAACAGGCGAAGAACTGCGGTGTGGCGGGAGACGGGCTGTACAACGTCCTCGTCGCCGTCACCGAGGTGGCGACCAACGCCCTCCGTCACGGCCGGGCGCCGGTGTCCCTGCGCGTATGGCCCGACAACGGGCTCGTATGCGAGATCACCGACTCCGGCCACTGGCATCCCGAGGAGTTCCTCAGCTGGGTGCCACCGGAGTCCGCCTTGAAGTCGGGGTTCGGTATCTGGGGGGTCGGCATGCTCTGCGACACCGTTCAGGTGCGGACCGGGCCCAAGGGCACCGCCGTACGCCTGCGGATCTGCAGGAAGTAGAGGCGCCTCCGGTGGCTCTGTGCGGGCAAAGCGCTCCCACTCATCGGCGCCCGATCTGCTCCAGGCGGCGGAATCGGGCGCCGGACCACCGGGCGTCCAGGGACACCAGGGACACGCCGTGCCAGCCCAGGCCGGTGAAGGCCGGCATCAGGGCGTCGCGGTCAGATCGCTGACACCGCCCTTGCGGTAGGCGATCCAGACCTTGGTGTCCTCCCCCGCCGCATCGAATACCGCCGGAGCGTTCGTCTGAAGAGCGGCGCTGTCGGCGGCGAAGAACACGGGGTAGTGGTGTCGACGCTGAGGGCGCATCGTGAAGGCCGGGGTCAGCCACGAGCAGCACCAGTTTGCCGCGCACACGGCCCGCTTCGCCGACGCGATGCGCGTGGGAGACCTCGGTCAGAGGGAAGGTCTGGCCGACCTGGATGGAGAATCGTCCGGCCTCGGCCATGCGGGCGACCTGGGCGAGCGCGTAGGTGGCGCGGCCGGTGTCGCCGCGGCTGAAGCGGACACCCGTTCGCCGCGCGCCGCGGAAGTCGGCGACCGTGATCACATGCTCGGGGGCGTCCGCGAGTTCCACGAGTTCGGGAAGGACACCGCTGCCGGCGACGTCCAGTGCGAAATCCACCCCCGACGGCGCGATCGCGCGGACTCGTTCCGGCATCCCCTCGCCGTATGCCACCGGCGCGGCTCCGAGCGAGCGCAGGGCATCGTGCGTGCCTGGACTGCCCGTGCCGATGACGCGCGCGCCGCGTTCCACGGCGAGTTGGACGGCGGCACTCCCGACGCTGCCGGATGCCCCGTTGATGAGTACGGAACTGCCCGCTGTGACGCCGAGCTGGTCGAGCGAGCGCGCCGCGGTCTCGGCTGCGGCGGGGATCGCCGAGGCCCTCGCGTAGTCCAGCGAGTCCGGGATCGGGGCCCAGTGCGACAGCACGGCCAGCTCCGCCTGGGCGGCTCCGTAGGGCGAGGCTCCGAAGACCCGGTCGCCGACCGTGACACCCGAGACACCGGCACCGATCTCGTCGACGAGCCCTGCGGCCTCGTAGCCCAGGGTCTGTGGCAGTTCCTGGTCCATCAGACCCTGGCGCTTCTTCCAGTCGCTGGCGTTGACGCCCGCGGCGCGCACCCTGATCCGTATCTCTCCGGCACCGGGACGGGGATCGGGGAGATCGACGATCTCAAGGACCTCCGGGCTGCCGAACCGGCTGAACTGCACTGCCTTCATGCCGCACTCCTTCCGTGGAAGGAGTGGCGGATCGTCCGATCCGCGTGTGCGCGTACTCCCCGTCCGGCTGTCCGCCCGGCCAGAGCACGTTTCTACTCCGATACGGCGACCCTACTTCACGCCCGCCCGCACGCGTCCGAGACGACCACCCTCCTCGGAGGGACCGCGGCCGGCCCTGCGCCATCGAGGCGGGCCGCGTCGACGTAGGGGTGAAGCGGCCGGACGGCGCCGACTACGACGCCCCGCGCAGGGTCAGCGCGGTTCGCGCCAGTCCGCGCAACCAGGTGTGGGCGTGGTCGGTGTCGTAGCGCTGATGCCACGACAGGTAGACCGGTGCGAGCGGTAGCTCGAGCGGCAGGGGGAGCACGACCAGACCGAGGTCGGCGACCGCGGACCGCGTGGTGGCTTCGGGGACGCTGATCAGGAGATCGGAACCGCGCGCGAACTCCAGCGCGGCCGCTTCCGTGGGAGCGGCCGCCACCACGCGGCGGGTCAGGCCGAGCCGCGCGAGGGCGTCGTCGAGGGCGTTGCCCAGGTTTCCCCGCCGCGAGACGGTGACGTGCTCGGCGCCGGCGTATTGCTCTGCCGTGACGGTCCCGCCACGGGTGAGGGGATGCCCCTGCCTGACGACGATGACGAGGCGGGACTCACCCACCTTCTCGGCGCGGACGTCCGGTGCGCTCGGGTGGTTGGCGTTCGCCTCCAGGTCCACCTCGCCGCGCCGCAACTCCGGTGTGTCGATGCTCGATTCCGCGACGAAACGCAAGCGCACGCCCGGCGCCTCTTCCCGCACGGCCGCGAGCAGTGCGGGGCCGCTCAAGGCGACCAGGGAATCGTGCCAGCGGAGGGTGAAGGTGCGCTCCAGGGTCGTCAGATCGAGTTCACGGCTCGGCGCCAACACCCCTTGGACCTGGTGAAGCAGCTCATGCACCTGTTCCCGGACGGCGATCGCGTACGGCGTCGGGGTCATGGTGCGGCCGGTGCGCACCAGGATCTGGTCCCCGGTCGTGCGCCGGATCCGGCCCAGACTCCGGCTCATCGCGGGGGCGGTGACATGCAGGCGTGCGGCCGCCCCGGCCACACTGCCCTCCTCCAGCAGCGCGTCGAGCGCGGCCAGCAGGTTCAAATCCAATTGCATGCGAGTAATCCTAGCCGTGCTTTACATGCATTTGAGGTTAATCAAAGGGCTGTATACCGTCGATACCAGAACGCCGCACAGAGCACACAGCTCGACCCGAACGGCCTCACCACCCCCCGCTCACAAGGGAGTTGACCATGCCCGAAACCCTGCCGACCACGGACGCCGCCACCTCGCACGCCCCCGCCTCGGACGCCGACCTGCTAGACCAGACGGCGACCGCCGTACGCGCGGCCGGCTCAGCGCTGCGCGAGCGCTTCGGCCAGGTGGTCCGCTACCAGACCCGCGAAGAACTGATGGGCGCCCTCGCCGTCAACGACGACACGGCCCTGGACATCCTTCGCCCTCGCCTGACCCACCTGCGTCCGGAGGCGGGGTGGGTGGAGGACGAACTGGACGGCGGGGCGCTGCCGCCCGGCGAGTGGTGGGTCGTGGATCCGGCCGAAGGCAACGTCAACCACCTGCACGCCCTGCCGGAATGGGCGGTGACCGCCACCCTCGTACGCGAGAACCAGCCGGTGCTCACCGTGGTCCACCTGCCGTTGACCGGCGAGACCTACACCGCGCTCGCCGGCGCGGGCGCCCACCTGGACGGCCGGCCGCTGCGCGTCTCCCCGACCACGGACCTCGGCCTGAGCATCGTGGCCACCAGCCAGGCCCGGCCGGACGAGGACGACGACGTCGTGCGGCGCGTCGGCTCCTCCATCACCGCGATGCTCTTCGACGCACTCGTCGTACGTACCGCCGTACCCGCGACGCTGCACCTGCTGCACGTGGCCGCCGGCCGGATCGACGCCTTCTGGCAGTTCGCCGGCGCCCGCGCGGACCTGCTGCCCGGGGCGCTGCTCGTCACCGAGGCCGGCGGACGCATCTCCGACGTCGAGGGCCGCCCCTGGACCCCGCGGAGCGAGAGCTTCCTGGCCGCCGCGCCCGGCGTCCACGCCGAGGCCGTCGCCACCCTCTCCCGCTGACCGCGCACCACACCCCGCACGCACGGAGGAACCAGATCACCATGCCTGAGATCGCAGTTCTCGGAAACGGCCGCGTCGGCGGCAACCTGGCCGCGGCCCTCACCCGGGCCGGACATGCGGTGAGAGTGGCCGGCCGCGCGCCGGGCGCCGCCGCCGACGCGGCCCGCACGGCCCGGATCGTCATCAACGCCACGCCGGGCGCCGGCTCGCTGGACCGGCTCGTCGCCCTGCGCGAGGAACTGCGCGGCAAGACCCTCGTCGACGTCTCCAACGCCACCCTCGACGGACCGGACGGACTGCCCGCCGACCTGATCTACCCCGGCTCGAGCCTCGCCGAGCAACTCCAGGACGCGCTCCCCGACACACGCGTCGTCAAGACCCTCAACACCATGCTCTTCCCGGTGATGACCGCGCCGGACACGCTCACCCAGGCGCCCGACGCCTTCCTCTCCGGCGAGGACCCCCAGGCCAAGCAGATCGTCCGCGAACTGCTCGTCAGCCTCGGCTGGCACACGGAGTGGATCACCGATCTCGGCGGGATCCGGACCGCCCGCGCCACGGAGGCCGCGATCCTGTTCGTACCGCACGTGATCCGGGCCGGCGGATTCGCGCCTTTCGCCATCTCGATCGCCCGCTGATCCGCACACAGGGGATCATCGGCACGGTTGCTCGCCGTGCCGATGCGCCGAGCGCGCGATGAGAGCTAATCCTGCGGAAGATCCTGGTAATCGAGAGCGTCGGCATCGCTTGCCGCTGGGCCGGCGAAGAAGCCCTGCTTGACTTCCTCCCCTCCGTGATCGCCTACGGCAAAGGCGGAGAAATCGCCTCGAACCGGCGCGACGAACAGGAGATGTTCGTCCTGTGCCTGAGGATCCTCCAGTCCGTCCTGGTCTACGTGAACACCCTGATGCTCCAGGACATCCTCGGCGAACCCGAGTGGGCCGACCTCCTCACCGACGCCGACCGGCGCGGCCTGACCCCGCTGTTCTGGCCACGTACGCCCGTACGGCGAGGTGAATCTCGACATGGAGGCCCGTCTGAACCTCACCGCAACTACGGTGCCGGGCGCCCGGGCACCGATCAACCGTGTTGGCTCGGCTGCGGCGAGAAGACGGTGACTGACCCAGTACAGGCTGTCGCTATTGGAAAGCCACGCCGTCGAGGATTCTTTGGAGGACGTGGTCGCTGTTGGCTGAGCGGGCGGCGGGGGCATGCTCCGTTATCCCCATGCCGGCGAAGTTGAAGCGCTTGGTCAGCGCGTGCAGGGCGGCGCGCAGCTGGTCGGGGTGCAGACCCCCGGGTTCCGGGCAGGACAAGCTGGTGAAGTGCTCGGGGTCCAGCACGTCGAGGTCCAGGTGGATGTAGACGTGCGTGGCCCCTGTACCTGCCACCGCGGAAATCAGTTGGTCCGGTTCCCGAAGAGCCTGAACGGACAGGGCTCGGACTCGTTCGGACTCGATGAAGTCCAGCTCGGCGGGATCGAGGGCACGAGCGCCCGCGAGCACGATCTGCCGGGTGGAAAGGCGCTCCTCCGGCCTGG
>NZ_JBEXYS010000046.1:0-42355 GCF_040631045.1 Streptomyces sp. NPDC005706
CCGGAGTATCCGGTGGAGCGCCGGGGTTTCATGCTGGCGGACGCGGCTCCGGTGGTCGTGCTCGACGAGGCGGCTCTCGCTCAGGATCTGTCCGTGTTCTCGGACGGGGACTTGGGTGTGAGGGCGGGTTTGGGGTCTTCGGCCTATGTGATCTACACGTCGGGATCCACCGGGGTTCCCAAGGGTGTGGTGGTCTCGCATCGGGGTGTGGCGAGTCTGGCGCACAGTCAGGCGGAGCGGCTCGGGGTGAGTGCCGCGAGCCGGGTGCTGCAGTTCGCGTCGCCGAGTTTCGACGCGGCGGTGTGGGAGCTGGTGATGGCCTTCTCCAACGGCGCCACACTCGTCGTGCCTGATGGGAAGGGCCTGATGGGCGATGCTCTCGGGGATTTGCTGGCCACCAAGGGTGTGACGCACGCGCTTATTCCACCATCGGTGGTGGCAACAATTCCGATGAGTGGTGCTGAGAAGCTCACTGCTTTTGAATGCCTCATACTTGGCGCCGAGGCGGTGGCGCCCGAATTGGCGAAGCAATGGTCGGTGGCGTCCCGACGCGTGGTGAACGCCTACGGACCGACCGAGTCCACCGTGTGCGTGACGATGAGCGAGGGGGCTTCGGGCGGTACGTTCCCGATCGGTACTGCGGTGGCGAATACACGGGTGTTCGTGTTGGATGCGACGCTGGAACCGGTTCCGGTGGGTGTCGTCGGTGAACTGTACGTGTCGGGAGCGGGCCTGGCGCGAGGCTATGCGGGCCGTGCCGCCCTGACGGCGGAGCGGTTTGTCGCCTGTCCGTTCGTGGCGGGTGAGCGCATGTACCGCACCGGTGACCTGGTTCGGTGGCGCGGTGACGGGCAGCTGGAGTTCGTCGGGCGCGCCGACGAGCAGGTGAAGTTGCGCGGTTTCCGTGTGGAGCCCGGCGAGGTGGAAGCGCTCCTGACCGCCGAGGCGGGGGTGCGCCAAGCGGCTGTGGTGGTGCGTGAGGACGAGCCTGGCGATCAGCGCCTGGTGGCCTACATCGTCCCCGACCTGGAGGCAGCCGCAGCAGCGGACACCGAAGCCACCGGTGACACACAGGTCAGGCAGGTGGAGGAGTGGCGGGAGATCTACGACTCCGTCTATGCCGGAGCCGGGCCGAGGGTTGCTGGGGCTGTCTTCGGTGAGGACTTTTCCGGGTGGGACAGTTCTTACACCGGTGAGCCGATCCCGTTGGAGGAGATGCGGGCCTGGCGGGACGCGGTGGTGGAGCGCGTCCGTGCGCTGGGTGCGGAACGTGTACTCGAAATCGGTGTGGGGTCGGGCCTGCTGATGGCCCACCTGGCCCCGTATGTTCAGGAGTACTGGGGTACCGACCTTTCCGGCGCGGTGATCGAGCGGCTCCGCGGCGAAGTCGAGGACGTCGGTCTTGGCGGCCGGGTCCATCTGCGCTGCCGGCCTGCCGACACCTTTGACGGGCTACCTGCCGGCCGCTTCGACACGGTGCTGATCAACTCGGTCATCCAGTACTTCCCCGACCGCGCCTATCTCACCCGGGTCATTGACCAGGCCCTGGACCTGCTCGCTCCAGGCGGCCGCGTCATCATCGGTGACGTCCGTAACGGCAGGACGCTTCGAGCTCTGCACGCGGCCGTCCACCGGCACCGCGGCACAGCGACCCCCACCATCGTCGACCGCGCCGTCATGCTCGAAAAGGAACTCGTCGTCAGCCCCGAGTACTTCAGCCACCTCGCCGAACACGACGAACGCGTCACAGCGGTCGACATCCAGCTCAAACATGGTGCGCACCACAACGAGCTCACCCGCCACCGCTACGAAGTCGTCCTCCACAAGGACACCCCCCACGCTATCGATCTCGCGAACGCGGACCATGTCCCGTGGAGCCCGGACACGGACCTCACCGAGCTCCTGACCGACACGCGATCCCCGGTACGTCTGACAGGCATCCCCAACGCACGCCTGATGACCGATATCGCCGCGGAGCGTCAACTCGACGGACTCGACGGACCGGCGCCGGCGGTGGGCGTCGACCCGAACGAGCTGGTGGCACACGGAGCCGACCTCGGCCTGCGAATGGTGGCTACCTGGTCACCCCAGGCCGTGGAACTCTTCGACGCCGTCATCCTTCCCACGACCACCAGAACCGCACCCCTTTCCGGCGTTTACGCGCACCGCACCACCAGCAGCAGCTCCCACACCAACACCCCAGCCGCTGCCCGCGGTATCGGCACGGTGGTCAAAGCAGCCCGTGAATACCTCACCCACCACCTGCCCGACTACATGGTCCCCTCCGCCATCATGGCCCTCCACCGGCTGCCACTGACACCCAACGCGAAACTCGACCGCAAGGCACTCCCCAAACCCGACCACCTGCCCACCACGAAGACCCGTCACCCCCGCACCCCCCAAGAACAAACCCTCGCCGCACTCTTCGCCGAAATACTCGGCATCGACCAAGTCGGCATCGACGACAACTTCTTCGACCTCGGCGGACACTCCCTCCTCGCCACCCGGCTCACCAGCCGCATCCGCGGCGAACTGGCGGTGGAAGTGCCCATCGGTAAGGTGTTCGAGTTCCCGACCGTGGCGGGGCTGGCCGACCACATGGCCACTGCGTCCAATGAGCCGACGGAAATGCGTCCGGCGTTGCGTCGTATGGCGCGGCCGAACGGCAAGAGGTCCTAGATCCTGGCGAGGGAGCCACTCCCACCAGGCAGTTGTCCATACGCGAATACGAATGAGGAAGAGTTATGACGAATCCTTTTGAGAACCCCGAGGGCGTCTACGTCGTACTGGTCAACGGCGAGGGGCAGCACTCGCTGTGGCCCGAGTTCGTCGAAGTGCCGAACGGTTGGCGTGTGGTGAAGACCGCGGACAATCGAGCCGCATGCCTCGCGTACGTGGAAGAGAACTGGACGGACATGCGGCCGACCAGCCTGGTGAAGGCCATGGCCGCCGCCGAGGACTGAGGAACACCCTGTCAGATATTTATTTCCCAAGGGGCTCTCGGCAGAGAGCCCCTTGGTTGCCCTGCACTGAAGGTACGGAGAAGATGGGTACACCCACAGCATTCCACGCACATGCATCAAGTGAGTCCGGGGTTGTCTTCAGAATTCCGCGATGGCGTTCCGATGATTGTCATGACGGTGCGGACACGACGACCGATTACGCATGCTCAATCCCCACCGAAACGACTGCACAACTTCGTGCCCTCGCCGACCGCCTGGACGTACCGATCGACTCCCTGCTGTTGGCGGCCCACGCGAAGGTGCTCGCCCTCCTCACAGGCGAGCGGTCCCTTCTGACGGGGTACGTCGCCCCCGGCAGCGGCGACGGCCCCGCCCCGTGTGCACTGCAAGTCGGTGACGGAGCTTGGTCGGCGCTGGCGCTGCATGCCCAGCGCGCGGCAAGGGGGGCGACGCTGTCGGAGGCAACAGCCACCGTCCTTGCGGCAGAGCCCACTTACGAGGTCGTTCTCGACCTCTCCGGCCTGGCCGGGCACACCACGGCCGCCTCGCACCGCCAGGCCGGTGCCGAGCAGCCGGCCCAGCCGATGCTCTCGGAAACCGTCGTGCTCCGCATCAGCTTCGTGGGGGTGCCGGACGGGATGCGGTTGTGCGTGCGGGGCCGGGGCGACGTCCTGGACATCGCCTACGCACGACGGATCGCCGGTTATCTGCTCACCTCCCTGAAGTGCATGGCCGCAGACGGCTCGGCCGAGCATCAGCACCAGAGCCTCCTCTCCTCCGAGGAACTGGCCCAGCAACTCGACGGAATGGCCGGGCCGCACCGTGATCTCCCGGATCGCCGGATGCACGAGCTGTTCGAGGAGAAGGTGCGTGAGCACCCCCACAGAATCGCCGCTGTGCATGACGGCACGGAATGGACGTACGACAAGCTGAACCAGCGTGCGAACCGCATCGCCCACGCGTTGCTCGCCCGTGGCCTGGCGGCCGAGGACGTGGTGGCCGTGGTCACCGAGAGAAACCTCGAATGGATGGCCGCGGTACTCGCCGTCTTCAAGGCCGGTGGTGTCTACCTGCCGGTGGAACCCCACTTCCCCGACCAGCGCATCGCGGCCATGCTCACCCGCAGCAACTGCCGCTTCGTGCTCACCGAGTTCGGTTCGGCCTCCCGGTTGCCCGAGCCGTCCTCGTCGCCCGAGCCGCACCGGCTCCTGATCGCTGACCTGCTCGCGGAGGGCGGGGAGGGCGATGCCGCGCCGGCGTATCAGGAGAGCAACCCCGACGTTCCCGTCGGCGCGGGCCAGCTCGCTTACATCTACTTCACCTCCGGTTCGACGGGAGAACCGAAGGGCGCGATGTGTGAGCACGCGGGCATGCTCAACCATCTGCTCGCCAAGATCGAGGACTTGGAGCTGGGGCCCGGCCAGACGGTGGCCCAGACCGCGCCCCAGTGTTTCGACATCTCGCTCTGGCAGTTGGTCAGCGGGCTGTTGGTGGGTGCACGGACACTCATCATCGGGCAGAAGGAGATCCTGGACGTCCGCCGATACATCGACACGGTCGTCGAGGGCGGCGTCGAGGTGCTCCAAGTCGTCCCGTCGTACCTGGAGGTGATCCTTACTCACCTCGAGGAGCAGCCGCGCGACCTGGGACGGCTGCGTGTCGTCTCCGCGACCGGAGAAGCGCTCAAGAAGGAACTGGTCGAACGCTGGTTCACCGCCTTCCCCGGCATCAAGCTGATGAACGCCTATGGCCTGACCGAGACCTCGGACGACACCAATCATGAGGTCATGGACCGCGTTCCGGACCTCGAGCGCATCCCCCTCGGTTCGGTCATCAGAAACGTCCATGTGTACGTGGTCGACGAGCAGCTCCAACCGGTCCCACTCGGTGCTCCTGGAGAGATCGTCTTCTCCGGGGTGTGTGTGGGCCGGGGCTACATCAACGATCCGGAACGGACCGCTGCCGCCTTCGGGACAGATCCCCACCGTCCCGGCCGGCGGCTCTACCGCTCCGGCGACATCGGCAGGTGGCTGCCGCAAGGCACCCTCGAATTCCTCGGCAGGCGGGACGCACAGACGAAGATCAGAGGGTTCCGGATCGAGATCGGTGAGATCGAGAACCATCTGCTTCGCGTACCCGGAGTACGGGACTCCTGCGTCGTCGTGCTGGAGGGCCCCGACGGCGAGAAGCACCTCGTCGCCTTCTATGCCGGGGAGGCCGCGTTGGACCCTGCCGGCCTACGCGAGTTCCTGGGCGACGCGCTCCCCCCGTATATGGTCCCCCGGGTCTTCCACCACCGGTCTGCTCTGCCGCTGACCGGAAACGGAAAGATCGACAAGAAGGCCCTCGTCCGCGACGCCGGTGAAACAGCCGTCACTGGTCCCACCGCTCCGTCCGGGACCGCCGATGGCATGCCGCGGACAGCTACGGAAAAGCACCTCGCCGCACTGTGGGCTCAGGTATTGGGCCTCCCGATCGGCGAGATGACCCGGAACCGGCACTTCTTCGACGCCGGAGGCACGTCACTGTCGGCCGTGCGCCTCGGTGCCGCCACCGGTGGGTCGCTGGCACTCGCCGAAATCGTCAGGCACCCGGTGCTGGCCGAGCTGGCCGAGGCCATGGACCAGAAGTCTCAGCAGGGGGCGGAGGACGGGGGAACGACGCAGTCCCACACGTCGAGGGCTTTCGTGCCGGCGGCGCCCGGCACGGTGGCGGCACACGGCGCGGAACGCCACGCGTCCGATGAACTCGGCCTTGAGCTGAATCCGGGCAAGCCGCCGATCCTCCGCATCACGGAGGCCATGGCAGGGAACCGGCTCCGGGCATGGACCGACGAACACCGCAGCGCGCTGGAAGCAGCGTTGCTGACCCATGGAGCCGTCCTGATACGCGGTCTTGGCGTGCACGACGCGGGCGTCCTCGCTCAGGTCGCCGAGTCGATGTCCGGGGCGATCGTGCCGGAGGTGGAGGCGTTCGCCCGTCGGCGTCCGCTCGGTGGGCCGGTGGTTTCGTCTCTGGAGTGGCCGCCCGACCAGGCGATGTGCATGCATCACGAGCTGAGCTACGGGCTTGAGTTTCCCCGGCTGCTCACGATCGGCTGCTTCACTCCGCCGGCGGACGGCGGGATCACCGGGCTCGCGGACGCGCAGGCCGTCCTCTCCGCTATGCCCCGAGCCATCGTCGAACGCTTCACCGAACTGGGCTGGTCACTCACCCGCTCGTACAACGACCTGGTGGGCGTCCCGTGGCCGGAGTCACTGGGCGCCGCAGACCGTGCCGCGGCGGAGGCGTACTGCCGGGCGAACGCGACCGATTTCGCATGGCAGGAGGACGGAGGGCTCCGGACCGTCCAGCGCCGCTCCGCGGTCATCACACACCCCTTGACCGGGCGCCGAGTCTGGTTCAACCAGATCGCGTTCCTCAATGAGTGGACCATGGAGCCGGCGATCCGCGATTACCTCGTCGCGCAGTTCGGGTCGGACGGACTGCCGTTCAACACGAGCTACGGCGACGGCTCTCCCATCGACGCGGACACCGTGCGGGCCATCAACGAGGTGTACGAGAAGGCCACTCTGCGCGAGCCCTGGCACGCGGGCGACGTCCTGCTGGTCGACAACATCCGCATGGCCCACAGCCGAGAGCCGTACTCGGGACGGCGTGAGATCGGCATGGTCCTCGGCACCCCGGTCAGGCTGACCGACTGCTCGCCCACTCTCTGAACGGAGCCCCTTCGGCATGAACGCGCAAATCCCCCCTTTCTCCGTCGTCACCGGTGCCCAGGTCCACCGAGCCGTGGCCGGGCAGGAACGGCAGATCATCTCGTTGATCGAAGACGCATACCGGATCCACGGTGAGGGCGACTCGGTCAACCCGCCCTCGTACTTCCTTCGCTTCCCCGACCGGCCCTCGTCGAGGATCATCGCGCTGCCCGCCTCGGTCGGCGGGAAGACCCAGGTCGACGGCATGAAGTGGATATCCAGCTTCCCGGAGAACGTCCAGGCAGGCATCCCCCGAGCCTCCGCCGTACTGATCCTCAACGACCCCCGGACCGGCTATCCGATCGCCTGCATGGAGAGCTCCATCATCAGCGCCACACGCACGGCGGCCTCCGCCGCGCTGGCGGCCGACTGGCTCACCCGAGAACGCCGCCAGGGGCGCCCGCGTCGCGTCGGCTTCTTCGGCACGGGGCTCATCGCGAGGTACATCCACACCTATCTGCAGGGCGCGGGGTGGGAGTTCGATGAGCTGGGCGTCCACGATGTGGACCCGGAGAGCGCGGAGGCGTTCCGTACATACGTCGAGCGCAGCGGGGACGGCGCTCGGGTCACCGTGCACGACACCGCCGAACGGCTGATCCGCTCGAGCGACCTGACGGTGTTCGCCACGGTCGCCGGGGAACCACACGTCACCGAGCCGGGATGGTTCTCGCACAACCCGATCGTGCTCCACGTCTCGTTACGGGACCTCTCACCGGAGATCGTGCTCTCCTCCGCCAACGTCGTGGACGACGTGGAGCACTGCCTCAAGGCGAACACTTCGGTGCATCTGGCCGAGCAGTCGGTGGGGCACCGGTCCTTCATCGACGGCACCCTCTTCGATCTGATGTCCGGCCGGTTTCCTCTTGCCGGGGACCGCCCGGTCGTCTTCTCGCCCTTCGGGCTGGGCGTGCTCGACCTGGCGGTGGGCAAGCACATCCACGACCAGCTCAGGGAACGCGGCGAACTCACGGTCGTGCCCGACTTCTTCCACGACATCGACCGTTACGGGCGGCAGAGCGTGGGCGGCGAACGTGCGTGAGGAGAGGGGACAGTCGTGCCCGTGATCACTTCGCCCCAGGAATTCAATGCGGACGACCTCTATGTCGACCTGCGTCCGGCGCTCGGCAGTCGGCTGTATCTGAAGTGCGAAGGGTTCAACTTCGCCGGTTCCATCAAGCTCAAGGCCGCAGCAGCCATGGTCGAACAGGCCGAGGAATCGGGCGTGCTCGGTCCGGACTCCATTCTCGTGGAGTCCTCCTCGGGGAATCTCGGTGTGGCCTTGAGCCTGATCGCCGCCGACAAGGGATACCGGTTCCTGTGCGTGACGGACAGCCGCTGCAACCTCACTACCCGGCAGATGATGCGGGCACTGGGCGCCGAGGTCGTCACGGTGGAACAGCCCTACACCGGGACGGGATTCCTCGCCGCACGCCTTGAGCATGTCCGCGGGCTGTGCGCGTCCGACACCCGTTACGTATGGCTGAACCAGTACACGAACGCGTTCAACTGGATCGCCCACCAGCGCACCACGGCACCGGCCATCGACCGCCAATTCCCCGACCTGGACGTCCTGTTCGTGGGTGCCGGCACCACGGGCACCCTGATGGGGTGCGCCCGGTACTTCAAGGAATCCGGACGCCCGGTGACCGTCGTGGCCGTAGACACGGTCGGTTCGGTGACCTTCGGCGGTCCCGCCCGGACGCGGATGATCCCGGGACTGGGCGCGGGGGTGCGGCCGGCGCTGCTGGACCTCTCCTACGTCGACGACGTGGTGATGGTGCCCGAGACCGAGACGGTGCGCACCTGCCATCGGCTCGCCTCGACGGGATTCCTCTTCGGTGGATCGACCGGCACAGTCGTGGCAGGGGCGGAGCGCTGGCTTGCCGCGCACCGCCCGGACTCGGAGACCACCGCCGTGGCGATCTCTCCGGACCTCGGTGAGCGCTATCTGGACACCCTCTATCAGGGTTCATGGATCAAGGAGACCTACGGCGACGCGATGACGGCCTCCTCGGTTGACGCGGACTTGAACCCGATCGGAGGCCGACCGTGACCGAACGGCTCGCCCTGACCTCCGCGCAGACCGGGGTGTGGGTCGCTCAGCAACTGAACTCCGCCGACAGGTCCTTCGCGTTCGCGGAGTACTGCGAGATCGCCGGCGCCATCGACCCTGTCCTCTTGGAGCAGGCGATCCACCAGGTGGTGGCCGCCACCCCTGCTCTTCGGGCCCGGTTCGACATCGGTGACGAGGGGCTGTGCCAGGTCATCGACGAGGCGATGGAGATTCCGGTGCACGTGCTCGACGTGAGCGACACCCCGGACCCCCGGGCCGCGGCGGAAGACTGGATCGCCGGGGACCTGGCAACGGAGTACGACCTGGCCAAGGGCCCTCTCGCGTCCTGCGCACTGATCAAGATCGCCCCTGATCTCTGGTTCTGGTACCGCTCCACGCATCACATCGTCGTGGACGGATTCGCACACGCTCTGTTTGCCTCACGCGTCGCCGCCGTCTATACGGCACTGGTGACCGGGACGCAGTATCGGTCGCATTTCCCGGCCGACCTGCGAAGGGTCGTCGAGGCGGACAAGGACTACCAGGAGTCCGACGCGTTTCGCGACGACGGCGAGTTCTGGCGGGCGAGGCTGGCGGGGCAGACCGGCTTCGCGAGCCTCACCACGTGGCGGCCTCCGCCGAGTGCCGAATCGTTCAGAGCGAACGGCCGTCTCGGACCCGAGGATGTCACCGCCCTCCGGTCCGTGGCCGGGCGCCTGGACGTCCCTTGGCCGGCGCTCGTCATCGTGGCGGTGGCCGTACAACTGCACCGGGCGAGCGGGGTAAGGCAACTCGCGCTCGGCCTGCCGGTGAGCAATCGCAGGGACCCCGTGCTTCGCGAGATCCCGTCGATGGTGACCAACACCGTGCCCCTGCGACTCACTTTGACCCCGGACGTGGACTTCGTGGCCTTGGCCCGGCAGGCCGCGGAAGGGATGACGGAGGCGCTGCGCCACCAGCGCTACCCGATGGAGAGGCTGGCCCGGGAACTGCCGGCGCTCGGAGACGGGCGACGGCAGTTCGGGCCGGACGTCAACATCATGTCCTTCGACTACTCGGGGGACTACGCGGGCGCCCCGGCCGTGGTCCGCAACCTGAACGCGGGACCGGTCGAGGATATGGCGTTCAACGTGTACAACCGCGGGCCCACCGAGGGAATGCCGGTAGCCATCGACGGCAACGTCGCGCTGTACACCAGGGAGGAACTGGCGAACCACGTGAGCGACTTCGTGGCGCTGATCCGATCGGTAGGGGAATGGGCCGAGAGCGGTCCAATCGCTCCATGAGCGGATCGCTCCTACGGGAATGGGCCGTGATACTTCGATTGCGGCCCGTCCCCGCACTCATTCTTGGCGACTGGTTCCGCGCAGTGTCCACGGAACACCGCAAGATGGGCACGCGCTCCGCCGTCCCCACCAGGGCTGACTGATTCTGGCCGCTTGAGTGGCTGGAGGGTGCAGGACCGGCAGCCACGGGGATACCAGCGGTCGGGCACGTCGTTGATGCTGTCGGGGCTTGAGGTCTACCGCGGTGTCGCCGTGCAGCTCGGCCGCGCACCATACGCAGTGTGCGCCGCGCAGCTGTGCCGCGGTGACCTCTGCCGGCGCAGGCAGGTCGAGCGAGGCCAGCGGTCCTGCCTGCGCCGCGGTGCTCATACCTGTGTCTCTGATTCCGGCCGGTAGCCGCCCGGGCCGAACGCGGCGGCGAGGAGCGTGGGATCGGTGAGCTGTCCAGTGCCGTCAGCGATCGGAGCAGCACACCGCTGAGCCTGCCACCGCAGCGGACATCGCATCCCAGCCGAAATGCCGCAGTGCGGCCACGGCCGCGGAGTCGCTCAGCGCCGGACGGTGAGGGCTGCCAGGCCGGCCGGTCCGCCGAAGGCGATTGCCGGATCGGTGGTGCTCGGCATGCCGCCGTCGGGCAGGGCGCAGAGGGGAGTGAGGGGCGCGCCGGCGACCACCCGCATGAGCTCTTCCCCGGTCCACGGGTTCCAGAGGCGCACGATGGTGTCGCTCGAGCGCCGGTGGCGAGGAGCGGCTGCGGCGAGGTGGGGGTAGGCGGCAGAAGGCCAATGGCGGAGACCGGGTCGTGGTGCCTCTCGGGTACGAGGTACGCCTCCGTCCGAGGAGCGTCCGGGGACCAGAGCCGGCCGCACCCGTCACTGCCGCCGGTGACCAGCAGGGAACTGCCGTCCTCCGCGGGGCAGACGGCGAGCGAAGAGACGGGTCCGAGCGGCCGGGCAGGCGCAGGTGCGACGGCGCACCGACGCGGCTGAACCCGACGGTACGGCCGCTGGAGAAGGCCACGAGGGGGCCCATCGCGGTCGGCAGAGCAGCGAGGGCGCTCGCGGCCGCGTCCTCGCGGACGGGCTCCCAGCGTTGCTCGCCTCTGGCGAGGTCATGGAAGCAGATGATTCCCGCGCTGGCGCCGCTGACCAGGACGACGTCGTCGGCACCGCGGAGGGAGAGCGTGGTGAGAGAGCGTATACTCGCCGCCTGCCAGCTCTGATGTACCGGAGGGACTGCCAGCCGCGCTGCTCGTCCCAGCGGCCGATCAGGCCGTTCTTCAGGCCGATGACGACGGACGCTGACCCGTCCTGCCAGACGTGGGTGGCCAGGGCGGTCAATGCGTCGCAGTCCCATTCGGCGGGGCAGGTCAGCTGCTGGGGACGCAGCCGCGTACGCCGCAGCTTCCCCCTCGCCGCCGACCGGATGCTGACGGCACCTGAACGGGCGGGCGTCAGCAGGCTGGGGCCGTCGTCCGATCCGGGAAACGGCTAGGAGGGAGTCGTCTCCAGACGCCCCCGGATCGACTTCGAGCGCCTTGACCGCTATGCCGGTGAGGTCACGGAACAGACCGAGGGCAGAGAGGTGCGGCACGTCCTCAGGGCCGCCGAGACGCCCCAGCAGGGCGATACCTGCGGTGACGGTGGGCGCGGTCGTACCGGTCCGGATCAGTCGCCGTCCCAGAGTGCGGGCCGCACCCAGCCGTTCGGCGGGCAGGGAGCAGCCCGGCGACGACGGAGTTGATCAGGTGCCTGTGGCGATCCTGAATGCCGAGTCGTTCGAAGCGGCGATGCAGGGTGGCAGGGTCGTCCGGGAGTGGGCTGAGTGCTTCCCGGATGGCACTCTCCACCTCTTCCCGAGAGGACGAACCCGCACTTGTCGCCGTCTTCTGGGGCAAGGAGTAGCCGCGCCAGGACGGGACTCCGCCTGGCGAATCCCGCAGCAGATGCAGGACGTGGTCGTACAGAGCAGTCGGGGGAGTGAGCGCGTGGCGCTCTTCCTGGTCGCTCACCGGGTGAGGTGAGACTCGATTCCGTAGATCATGTGCGCAGCTTGCCGGCCGATCGCGCAGCCTGTCGAAGGGATTTGTGAGGATCCACCCTGCGCTCGAAGGATTCCGCGGTGTTGCCACCAGGTACGGACAGGACCGCCACCTCCCACGAGGCAGCGGTCAGCCTCGCTGCATTCCCGCCCAAGGCGAAATCCGTCTGAGAACGGGCCCTAGCTTCTGCCGGCCGGCGGGTCCGCGTAGACGCCCTGAAGCATGCCGGTTGCCTGCCCCACTTCGATGAGGTAGCCGTCCGGGTCGCGCAGGTAGCACCGCAGTTCGGCCTTGCGATCGATGGGCGGCGTGAGGAATTCGGCCCCCTTCGCGCTCCACTCCCGGTGACATGCCTCGATGTCGGCCACGCGGAGGTTGAGAAAGCTGCTGACTGTGCTCGGGTCGGCGGGTGGGCGCAGGGTGACGTCTGGCTTGTCCGGAGTGGGGCCGCCGCCCGGGTTCATGATGATCCATCCATTGGCGAGCTTGATGGTGCAGGGATTCTCCTCGAGCACCACCTCACCACCGAGGACGTCGGTGTAGAAGGCGCGAGATCGGTCTACGTCGGCCACCGTGAGAAAGTGGGTGAGGAGAAGCCCGGAATCCGGCGCAGGAAAACCGTCACGGTGCATGCAAGGCCTCCAGATGAATCGGATGTTTCCTTCCATAGTGGACCGGCGGATGTCCGTGGATACGGAGGAACACGGCCGGGGGAGTCAGCCGCAGCGGTCAGCCTCGCGTCATCCCCGTTCTGGGCGAGATCCATCAGGCCGGGGACCGCCGGCGCGCCGCCCGAACGCCTTGCCGCAGCTCCTGGCGTCCAGCGGCTGTCAGCCACCACCGGACGGTCGGGAACGCTCCTATCGAGCAGACCGTCCAGCTCCTGGGCCAGGGCGAAAGCGCCTCCTCCTGTCATCACCGTTGCCCACAAGTACGCCATGAACGGCACCACTTCGGGCTTGTCCTTCTCCGCTGAGCCATCAGACACGGTTCCCCCTCATCCTGTGGTCACGGACGCAGCCGGGCGGACCGGGGTTGCCGGGCGCCCTGGTGTTGGCCAGGACCGAGCGGTCGCCGCCCGGATCGCTGATCGGGCGCCGCGTGGGCAGGGGGCTGCAACAGCGACTGGGTTGCGCATGACTGCGAATCAGTGAGCCGTGTCAGCCCGCCGAGGGGGTGAGGCTGGTGCGGTCGAACGGGCCGCCGTGCGCGGCGGCGTACGCGATGGCGTCGTTGACGGCATCGAGGCCGAACGACCGGACCCGTTCGGGGGCGAGATCGAGAGTGCCCGAGGCGAGGAGCCGGATGATGCCGACATTGGCTGTGCGCGGGTACATCCACTGCCCGCGCACGGTGATCGAGTTGCGCATGATCCATGGGTACGGGAGTGCGAAGTCGTCGCCACCGAGCATGCCGACGCCACCCATGAGGACAACGCGGCCGTACTCGCGCACGGTCATGGCCGCCGCGCGCGACGCCGAGCTCGGTGCGCTCGGCGGGAGCAGGTCGATCACCATGTCGATCGGGCCCTCGGCCGCCGCGGACATCGCCGCGCGGTCGGTGGCCTCGTCCCCGGTCAGCGGGATCGGCCGCAGGCGCGGACCGAACCGGTCCGTGAGGAGGTCGAGCGCGGCCTGGTTGCGGCCCGGGGCGATGACGCGGCCCGCTCCCATCGCGAGGGCGACCGCGACCGCGCTGCTGCCCAGGTTGCCGGTGGCCCCGCTGACGAGCAGCGTCTCGCCGGCTGCGAGCCCGCCTGCGAGCAGCCCGCCGTAGGGGATGGCGTGCACGGTGAGTGCGGCCCAGCGGGCCGGGTCGTCCCCTGCCGCGGAGGGCAGGGGGAAGACGTTCTCCGTCGGGACCCGCATGAGCTCGGCGAACGAACCGTCGTGCAGGTAGCGGGCGAGCCGTGCGCCGCCATCGCCGCGCGAGCTCCAGCCCTGGAGTGTGATGTCGGGCGTCACGGCGTCGTCCCGCGAGCGCACCGTCGAGTCGCACCAGACCAGGTCGCCGACGCGTAGGCGGGTGGCGTCCGGGCCCACGTGGATGATCCGCCCCACGCCGCCGACACCGGGTACGACAGGAGGGACCAGGGGGTAGTTCCGCTTGCCGCCGAAGACTTCGGCCGCGTAGGGCGCCACGCCGGCGGCGAGGACCTCGACCACCACCTCACCGCCTCCGGCCTCTGGGTCCGGTACCTCCCGCACCGTGAGAGGGGCGCCGAACCGCGTCAGAACCGCTGCTCGCACGTCATGACCTCCGTGTTCGTCCGTGCTCGTGGGATCGACACTAGGAGCTGGGTGGGCATGCGGGAAGCGATGATCTGGCATGTGTGGTATGCGTCTACCGCATGGACATCTCCAGCGCGGGACTGCGGGTTCTGCGGCAGATCGCCGAGTCGGGCAGCTTCACCGCGGCAGCCGCCCGACTCGGCTACACGCAGTCGGCCGTCTCACGCCAGGCCGCCGCCCTCGAACGCAGCGCCAACACCACCCTGTTCGAACGCCGCCCGGACGGAGTACGCCTCACCCCTTCCGGCTTGACCCTGCTGCGGCACGCCCACACGGTCCTGGCCTCTCTCGCGGCGGCCGAGCGGGAGCTCACCGGCACCGCCCCGCGAACCGAACTGGTGCGGCTGGGGGTGTTCCTGAGCGCGGGCGCGGCGATCCTGCCCGCTGCACTCGCACACCTCGCGGCGGCTGCCCCGCAGATCGCGGTCACCACCACCGAGGGCACCACGCCTACTCTGATCCGGGCGCTGCGCGCGGGCTCGCTCGACCTCGCCGTGCTGACGTCCCGCCCACCCCACCGGCCCTTCGACGGCGACTCACCGCGCCTGCACAGCGAGACCGTCGCCGACACCGAACTGGTCGTGGCGGTGCCGTCGACCGGAGAGTTCGCCGGACGCAGCACGGTGCACGTCGACGAGCTGCTCGACGCCGCGTGGATCGCCACCCCGTCATCGAGTTCCGAGCCGCTGCTCGGCGTCTGGCCCGGCCTGCCCGGACGGCCGCGCATCATCCACTCCGTGCGCGACTGGCTGACGAAGCTCCAACTGGTCGCCGGCGGCTTCGGGGTGACGACGGTGCCGTCCAGACTCGCACCGGTGCTGCCGCCCGGTGTGAGTCTGCTGCGCGTCGACGGCGCACCCCCGGAGATCCGCCGGGTGCTCGTGGCACGCCTCCCCGGCCACCCCGGCCCGGCGTTCACGGCCGTCACCCGAGCGATCACTTCAACCGCCTGAACCACCGCCAGGACCGCCCACGATCGCGTGCACCTCTGTCCTCGAGAAGTTGCCGCCGGCGCGCAACGGGTCGGTCGAGCGGTGTTCGAAGGACCGTAGCCAGGCTGAAAGCCTCACGACGAGAGCAGGTGATCACTCCGCTGTCGGCAGGGTCGGGTGGTCGGTGGGGTAGATGCCGATCGCGAACCCGTACATGGTTTCACCGGACCTCGGCATCCTGTCGAACTCATCGACCAATGCGGCCATTCGGTCCCAGAACCGGGAGGCCTGATCCTCCGAGATGCGCGCATGCCGGATGAAGCCCCAGAGCTTTCCCTGCTCGAACGCCTTCGAGGACTCGCGTGCAGCCACCTCGAAGTCGTTGAAGTCACCCGGCATCTCTTCGCCGGCGGGTGAGGGCTCGGCTGCCACGTGGAACATGCGCGCGGTGCGTCCGTAGAAGCGCTCCTCGATCGCCCGAACCCTGCGCGTGCGCACCACCTTGAGAAGGCCGTTGCGGGTGAGCACGTCCACGTGGTGCGCAACGGTGCTCTTGGGGCGCTCTACGGCGGCCGCGAGCTCGGTGACGGTCGCGGCCCGCTCATGGAGCAGCTGCAGGATCGTGGTGCGGAGCGGGTGGCCGATGGCCTTCACCTGTGCCGGCCTGGTCAGTGCCATCCGATCGGCCAGCTCGTAGTCCGGGGGGTTGTCCGCCACGACGCAACAGTCTAGCATCGCCGAACGTTCCAAAATAGTCGAACATTGAGCCGGGGAAGCCGCTGACATGGCCGAAGTGCTGCTGTACCACCACATCCAGGGCCTGACCGACGGCGTGCGGGCCTTCGCCGACGACCTGCGACAGGCCGGGCACACCGTGCACACGCCCGACCTCTTCGACGGCCGCACGTTCGCCAGCATCGAGGAGGGGTTCGGATTCGCGCGTGACAAGGGTCTTGACGCGATCCGGGAGCGCGGCGTGGCAGCGGCCGACGACCTCGGCCCCGAGCTCGTCTACGCCGGATTCTCCTTCGGCGTGACGATCGCCCAGGGGCTCGCGCAGACCCGGCCCGGGGCCCGCGGGGCTCTGCTCATCGACTCCTGCCTCCCGGTCACGGAGTTCGGGGACGTGTGGCCGGTTGGCGTGCCGGTGCAGATCCACGGCAAGGAAGGCGACGAGTTCTTCGACGAGGACATGCCGGCCGCACGCGACCTCGCCGGCGCCACGGAGGCGGCCGAGCTGTTCGTCTACCCCGGCGACCAGCACCTCTTCGCCGACTCCTCGCTTGACGCGTACGACCCCGAGGCGTCCCGACTGCTCATGGAGCGGGTGCGGGCGTTCCTCGCCTCCGTCTGACCGACGCGGGCGAACTACGGCGCGTTCAAGCGTTTGGCTGCGGCCGGACCTTCCGGACACATCCCTCTGGGCTCCTCGACTGGGGTAGGTACGGGGTGGAGTGTCTCAAGGGCAGTGCTCAATCGACGCTCATTGGCCTGGCTACCGGCGTGACGGAGACCGGTGTGAGGGCTGTGGCCGCATTCGGCGAGGGGGGCGCCCAGAACGTGGCGGTGGAGGAACCGGGCTTGATGGTCTCATCGGACCATCAAGGGCCGCGGCCACCTCTGCAGACACCTCCGAGCGGCCGCGCTACCCCCTACTGATCCGCACGGACCGCCGCAGCAGTTGGGCTGCATCTGCACGGCCTTGATGCATTGCGCGGGGGGCACGCCCGGCGAGCGCCACAGGGGGACCGAGCAGTCGACACAACCTCGGAACAGGTGTTGCCCTCACCGTTGAAACAATCTGGATCACCGACCCCAGGGCCCACGAGGCTGCGTAGCGTCCACACCCCTACGCTGGGACAACGTCCCCTCCTTGGGAGGGGACGCTTCGCTGTTCCTACGGGCAGTCCTCCCCGAACTTGACCGCGTCCAGGCTGACCGGCTGCCCGTTCAGCTTCACCCCCGCGGCCGGCTTCTGCGTGCACACCTGCCAGTTCGACTCCATCAGCACCCACCGGCTTGCGCCCGTAGCGTCAGTCACGGTGATCGACATGCCGCTGTCGAGGGCCTGCCGGGCAGCCTTCACGCTCTTGCCGTGGAAGTTCGGCATCCTCCCGCCGACTCTCGAGGGCGCGGTCTCATCGTGGGCCGGGCAGGTCTCAGCGAGCTTGACCGCGCCGAAGTCGAGCTTCGTCGTCGTGGCCGCGACCTTCCCCGCCTTGACGCTCTGCGAACAGACCTTCCAGTCCCGGTCGAAGACCTGCATGCGAGCCCGGCCCAGTGAGTCGTGGCTCTTGAGGATGTAGAATCCCTGCTCCTGGGCGGTGTCCTGTGCGGACTGAAGGCCCATGCCGACAAAGTTCGGCACGGACTTGGATTCCCTGGCCGGTTTGTCATCCTTCGTCGGCTCGACACTCGTGCTCTCGACCGGCGGGGCACTGCCGCTCGGCTTGGCTGTGTCCGTCGGCTGACAGGCGACGGCCCCCGCGCTCACTGCGCAGAGCAGGACAGCGCTGATGATGTGGATACGCATGGATCCCCCCATGATGGTGCGGCTACAGGCGGAACACGCTAAACCACATGTGGTTGTCCAGTGAATCTTGTTGCCGTGCTGTGATCAGACCGCCACCCGCCTGGCCGCGGTGCGCGCCCAGCCCCGCGGCGCCCAAGCCGACCGAACCGGGTGGTCCGCAGCCGCCCGGCATCACATCGCCGACCGGTTGACGAGCAAGCTCCAAAGGGGGAGCGCGGATGCTGCTCCTACTCGTGAACAGGGTCAGGCTCTGGGTGACAGCTCGTAGGAGTGTCCGACTCTCGTGGCGGGTGGCTGGTTGTTTTCCCGCCCCGGCCGGGGCAACGATCCGACCGGTTCGGCAGTCGTAGGGAGTGACACGCATCGGTCTCCTGCGCTCGCCACCAACTGCCTGCGTGTGCGGTGGTTGGCAGCAAGGCCTGTCATCCCTGGGAGGACTTATGAGCCGTTTCGCCGCACCGCCGAGCGACAGACAAAACGGCGGGCGTGACATCGTCCCGCTGATCGCCGCCGCACGTGCCACACCGCGCAAGCCCGTCGGCCGCGTCACAAGCCGGGGTGTCGTGGTGGGGGCCGTCGCCGTTCTGCTGGCGGGAGTGGGCGCCTCGGCCGATGCCGCGCCCAGCGACCCGGTGGTCAGCGGTGCCACCGTCAACTCCGGACATGACGTCATCGTAGGCATAACGCACAACGTTCAATTCCCGGTCACGGTCACCGGATCGGATGACCCCGGTCTGTATTTCGCCGATGTGGATCTGAAGGGGCCGCACGGCGGTTTCTACACCACCGATGCGTTCTGCGAGACCGCGACGGCATGCACGACGGTGTTCACCGTCAACGCCCACCCGGCTCCGAGCAGCGACGACCCAGTGGACCTGGCCAACGCCAACGCGGGAACATGGTCGGTCGACGCCTTGGTCGACATCAATAGCGGCGAGTCCGTCTTCGCCCCCGGCGTGGGGTCGTTCGGCCTCAAGCGTGCCGCGCGGCTCACAGTCAACGCCTCACCGGAACCGGTGGCCAAGGGCGCTCGTATCACCGTGACCGGCAAGCTCGTGAGGGCCAACTGGGACACCTACCGGTATGCGGGATACGCGGGCCAGGCCGTGAAACTGCAATTCCGTCCAAAGGGCAGCAGCACCTACACCACGGTGGCCACGGTGAACACCAGCAGCACCGGAACCCTTCGCACCACAGTCAAGGCATCGAGGGACGGCTACTGGCGGTGGAACTTCACCGGCACCCACACCACCGGCCCGGCCAAGGCCACCGGCGACTACGTCGATGTGCGTCCCTAGAACGCTGATCTCGGTGCAGCAACCCTCGTCGGCACGGCGGTGGTGACGCTGCTGCAGGTGTTGCTGAGCCTTAACCGATCGAGACGTGGCACATGCCCGGTCCCTGGCGATCGTCGAGAAGCAGTTCCAGCTCACCTTTCCGCGTGAAGAGGTGCTGCACGGGACGCTCCCCGCCGCTTTGATCAGAGGACAGCCTGTCGTCTAGAAGTATGGACCGTTTCCTGGTCGCCTGCCATGACGTCACGGGACTGCTGGATGCCGACGTGCCGAGGCCGGCCTACTTGAACCAGCCTCCGTGGGGGCGCTTCGAACTGCTTCGAACTGCCCACCGGTCACTGGACAATATTGTCCGCGCCCGACGAACTTGCCGGCATCCTCGATGCGGCCGTCTCCTGACCGCGCCGCGTGAGAGGTGCCGCCCGATGTTCGACCACAGAAGCGTCCGTGGGCTGCGGGCCCATGCCCAAGCCCTGGCCGGCGGAGCACGGGAGGCCTCTGCCGAGGCCGTCGTCCGACGGGTCTTCGCCATCCAGTCCCAGGACGCCACGGCCGCCGACCTGGGCGTCCGAGTACGCGCGCGGGACATCACGGCCGGTGCCATCCGCACGGCGTACGAGGACGAACGGAGCATCGTGCGCGGCTGGTACATGCGCGGCACCCTGCACACCATCCCCAGCGATGACGCCCGCTGGGTGTTGCGGTTGCTGTCGCCGCGGATCCTTGCCGCAAGCAGCCGCCGCTACCAGCAGCTGGGCCTGGACGACGATCTGCGCCGGCGTGCCGACCAGCTGATCCGGCGCGTTCTCGCCGCGCACGGGCCGCTAACCCGGGCCGGCCTGACCGAGCACCTCACCACCCTCGGTGTCCCGCCGGACGGGCAGGCGCCGTTCCACCTGATCCGCCACGCGGCACTCACCGGCATCCTCTGCCACGGCCCGCAGCGCGCCGGTGAGGCCACGTATGTGCTGCTCGACGACTGGCTGCCGCCCACCGGGCGCTTCCAGCGGGAGGGAGACGCCGCTCTCGCCGAGCTGGCCCTTCGTTACCTGGCCGCGCACGCCCCCGCCGCCGTGGAAGACTTCGCCTCATGGTCCGGGCTGCCGATCTCCTGGGCACGCAGGGCCTGGAAACTGCTGGCGGAATCCGGCGTGATCACCGAGTACGGAGTGCTGACCATGATCACCGGCCGGCCGCAGGAACTCCCGTGCCCGTCTGACACTCCAGACGTTCGCATGCTGCCCGCCTACGACAACTACCTGGTCGGCTACCGCACCCGCGAGGTGTCCGTCCCCGCTGCCCACCAGGCTCGCGTCTGGCCGGGAGGCGGCATCATCCGGCCGACCGTCATCGCCGACGGCCTGGCCATCGCCACCTGGAGCCGTGGCTCCGGCGCGCGCTCCGTCAATGTTGATGCGTTCGATCCTGTCCCCCCGCAGATCCAGCGGGAAGTCGACATGGAGAAGGACGCCGTCTTCCGCTTTCTGAAGCCCACCCCATAGCCAACGACCTCCGTGCGGCGGTCAGCCGGGCGGGGTGCGGCGGGTGCGCAGCGCCAGTACCAGGCAGACCGCGGTCGCGGCGATGGCGAGTGAGGCGGGCAGACGTGCCCATGAGCTACCGGCGACCGGCGCCTGGGCGGCCAGCAGTACCACCGCGGTCGCGGCGGCGGCCGCCAGTGCGGGTGTCGCCTGCGGCCGGCCGGGCGGGGCGGTGACGCCGGCCGTCCACGCGTCGGTGACCAGCAGGTAGGCGAGCAGCAGGGCGGCGATGCAGACGACCAGCCAGACCGCGGGGCCGGTGGCCGCGGCGACCGCTATCGCCGCCGCCGGCAGCACGGTCGTCCTGTGGCGGGCCGCGAGGGTCCGCCAGCGCATGGAGGCCAGGACGGGGCGCGCGTCGACCATCGGAGCGGCCCACCACGCGGCCGTCGCCGCCCCCAGGACCAGTACCTTGACCGGCACTGACGCGTGCAGTGCGGCAGGCGGGTCGCAGGCGGCGACAGCCAGGGCGGTTCCGAGCAGACGGTCGGTGACGCGGGAGGTGAGGCGTGCGACGAGTAGGCCGGCTCGGCTGTCGCCCGGGCGCGAGTCCGGCCGGGCGGTCCGGGCGGGCGCGGTGGTCATCGGGTCCCCCCGTGGATGCGGGTGCGTAGCAGCGGCGCAAGGGCGAGGTCGAGGGTCTCGCCGGGCCGGTGGGCAATGACCGCGATGCCGCGTTCCACCAACGCGAAGCGCATGGCGTCGCGGTCAGCCCGCCACAGACGCAGCGCGAGTTCGCCTTCGGTGTCGCCAGGTTCCAGGACCGGCTCGCCACTGGGAACCTCGACCACGACCATCGGGTTGGCCCGTCCGCGCACCTGGTGCAGGATGTCGAAGATCCGCTGGTCCGTCAGCGGCGTGATGACGTACACCAGTGCTCCTTCGGGCAACGCGGGCGGTGGGAGCAGGCTGAGACCTTCCGTACGGTACGCGCGGTCCTTGCGGACCTCCAGCACACTCTCGACGATGCGGTAGAAGTACCCCTGGCCGTTGCCCGGTTGCAGCCAGCGGGTCGCGCCACCGACCGACACCACGCCGACCCGGTCGTGGGTGCGCAGGTAGGCGCGGACCAGTCCGGCAGCGGCCCGGAAGGTCTCGTCGAGCGAGGACGCGCCGGTGACCGGGTCGACCACGTCGGCGAGCACGTCCAGCAGCACCACGGTGTCGGCGGCGCGCTCCGCGGCGAACTGGTGGACCTGCAAGGTGCCGCGGCGGGTGGTGGCCGGCCAGTGGATCCTCCGCTGCCGTTCGCCACGCACATACGGGTGCACGCCGGTGACCTCGACGCCCTCACCGCGCTGCCTGGCGGTGTGCTCGCCGAGCCGTTGCGGAAGCCGGACCGGGATGGGCGTGAGGCCGGCGTGCTCGGGCAGCGGGAAGACGGCGACTTCACCGAGTTCGGCCCGGACGGTGCGCCGGGCCAGCCCGCCGCGGTCGTAGACGTCCACGTCTACCGTGCCGAGCGTCCAGCGGCCCCAGCGCTGCGCGGCCAGGACGAGATCGACGCGGTGCGGGCCGACCGCGAGGTGGTCGAGCCGGACCCCGTGACCGAGGGTGACGCCGGGGTCCAGGCGGCCGGTATCGCCCTCGTAGGACACGGTGATCCGCACCGTCACCTGCTCGCCTTCGAAGCATCGCCGCGGTTCCACCTCGGCCTCGGCCGTCACCGCCTCCGGGCGCGGCCCGCTCGGCAGGGCGAGCGCGAGCAGCACCATCGGCGTGGCGGCGAGAGCAAGTACCCAGGGCCGCCCGGTGACCAGCGCGGCGGCCAGCGCGACGACGGCCAAGGTGCCCATCCGGAGAGCGCGTTCACTGGCGCGCCAGCCAGGTGGAGGCGGCGGGGGCTGGGCGGTCGCCCCGTGGCCCCCGTCCAGGGCTCGTCGAACGGCGGCGGCCCCTTCGCGGGCCGGCACGGGTTCCGTCATGATGCGATCGGCGTGCGCGGCAAGGTCTGCGGGGCATGCACGGACTGGACGATCTCGCGCATCACGTCGTCGCTGTCGATCTGCCGGACCCACAGCTCTGGTTTGAGGGTGACGCGGTGCGCGAGGGCCGGCACCGCGACGGACTTGACGTCCTCTGGGGTCACGTAGTCCCGCAGGTCCAGGACGGCGCGGGCGCGGGCGAGCTGCACTACGGCCAGGCCGCCGCGCGGAGAGGCGCCGACCTGGATGTGCGGGTGGGTTCGGGTGGCTCGGACCAGCGCGACGACGTACTCCAGCAGGTCGTCGTCCACCTCGACGCTTTCGACGGCGGCCCGCATGGCCAGCACCTCGCCCGGACCGCTGAGCGTGCGCAGCACGGCTTCGGCGGCCGCCCGATCGACACGCGCGCGCAGCATGCCGACCTCCTCGGATGCCGCCAGATAGCCCATACGAACCCGCAGCAGGAACCGGTCGAGCTGGGCTTCGGGCAGGGTGTACGTGCCTTCGTACTCGATGGGGTTGGCGGTGGCGATGACCACGAAGGGCTTCGGCAGCGACCGGGTATTCCCGTCGATGGACACCTGGGACTCGGCCATCGCCTCCAGCAGTGCGGCCTGGGTCTTGGGCGGGGTGCGGTTGATCTCGTCGGCGAGTAGCAGGTGGGTGAAGACGGGGCCGGGCCGGAAGACCATGTCGGCGGTCCGTTGGTCGTAGAACGGAGCTCCGGTGACGTCGGAGGGCAGCAGGTCGGGGGTGAACTGGATACGGCGGAAGTCCAGGCCGAGCGTGGTGGCGAAGGAGCGTGCCAGCAGCGTCTTCCCGAGTCCGGGCAGGTCTTCGATGAGGACGTGGCCGCCGGCGAGGATGCCGAGCATCACCAGCGCCAGCGGTTCCGCCTTGCCGACCACGGCCGTGCCGATCTCGTCGAGCACGGCCGCAGCCCTTTCCCCCGCCTGTCGGGGAGTCAAGGTGGTCTGATCCGGTAGGGGTTGCGCGCTGGTCACGGTCGGTTCCTCACGGGGCGGGGTCGGGATGCGCGGGCTGCGGGGGTCGGCCGCGGCGCCATCGGTCACAGGGCTTCCAGGCGGTCGAGCAGGGAGCGCAGGACGGGTTCGGGAAGAGTGGGTTGCGGAGTGGTCGCCGCGGGATCGATCCACGGCCACAGCTCAGCTCCGACCAGCGCCCGGGCCCGCTGCGGGTTTCGGTACATCGCCACGCCGTGCCGTTCGGCCAGCCGAGCGGCGAACAGCCGTTGCAACTGCGGCCGCATGACGGTGGCGAGGTGCGTTTCCCCGTTGTCCGCGAGGGCCTTGGCCACGATGCGCCGCCACCCGCCGAGTGCAGGGGCCCTGCTGTCCAGCAAACGCACCGGCCTGCGATAGCCGCTGTCCTGGGCGGCGCCGCCCGCGGCGTAGCGCGCCAGGGCCAGCGCGACCGCGGTGATGAGAGCGAGGCCGCCGGCGGCCGCGGCGGCACCGTCGGCCAGGGCGAGCAGTACTTCGGCCGCGACCGCGGCCGTGCCCAGTACGGCCAGCGAGTGGCGTAGCGAACCGGGCTTTGACAGCACGGAGTTGGCGATGACCCGGACCCGTGCAGGCGTCCTCACGAGGTATCCGTCACGGCTTCGGATCCAGAGGTCCGTGAGCGCAGGCCGTCGGCGATCTCGGCGAGCGCGGCCGCGGCCCGGTCGCGGTGGCTGTCGTCCATCGGGTGCGTGGAGTAACGGGCCTCGCGGAACAGCGCGGTGAGCGCGGCGGCGGCCGCACCTGTGGGCAGGCCGCCGGTGACGGCCCGCTCCAGAAGGTCCTGCGGGCTGTCCGAGGCGCGCCGGGTTACGCCGGAGTCGGCGAGCGACTCCTCCATGGCGGCATAGCAGGCGATGACGGCTGGGCGGGCGTCGGTTGCGTCCAGCAGGGCACGGCGCCCGGAGTCAACGGCCTGGACCAGGCGCTCTTGCTCGTCGTCGAGCATCGCGTACGTCGCCGGGGTCTCGGGTGCCGGCGACCGCGTCAGATGCCGCCACAGGCGCAGCGCGGCGATCACGACGACCACGACGAGCAGGGCGATGCCCAGACCGAGCAGGATGCGCGTCAGCCCGAAGTGCATGGTGTGGCCGGCGTGCCCGGCATGCTGTGCGGGCGGCACGGTAGGTACCGGGTCTTGCCGCGGGCTGGGCAGCGGCAACGGCTCGTGGCCGCTCCTGTGGCCGGCCCCATGGCTGCTGCCGGACGGTCCGAACCGGTGCAGGGCCATGACGAGCAGCGGTACCACCAGCGAGGCGGCCAGCAGGACGCGACTCACGCTGTCGACCACCCGCTGTTCCACCGGGTTGAGCTCCCTGGCGGCGGCGACCTGCTCCCGGTACCTCTCGCGCAACGCCAAGCCACCCAAGAGTGACATCAGGGCGAGGCCGAACACGAGGACGGCATTGCCGCCGAGCGGACCGCGGCCCTGGGCCAACATGCCCGAATCGGGGCGCAGCAGCAGTGCTCCCAGGGCTGCTCCGCCCATCACCAGCACTGCCAACGCGGCCTGTGCGGTGCCGATCGTGCCGTGCCTCGGCCGCCCGCCCGCCGTACGCTCCCGCCCCACCGCCACACCCCTCCCGTGTGATCGGCAGCTTCGCACACCGGTCCTCGGCGTGCCAGCAGGAGACACCGGCGGGGCGGCCGGGCGGGACCTCCAGCTCACCATCCGCTGCATCACGTCGTGCCCGGCGTTGCAGCCCGCCACGCGACTCCCGGCTGTCGGCTGCACCAAGTCGCGAAGCGGGCTTCGTTGGGTACTGCTTCCCGACTTGCCTGTCCCACTTCGAGTGTCCGAGCTGAGGTGCGGTGGAGTTTGGAGCCACCAAAGCCGCGCGGCATGCTGATCCGACACGCTGCGGAGCGGTCAGGCGTCGGGGTCGACTTCGGGGTGCGTGAACCGCACGGGCCTGCCCAGCGACCGGGCGTAGGCGATTTCGGCTCGGGTGCTGTCTCCGATGTAATCGCCGACTACGAGCACCTCATCAGCGAGCCGGATCTTCGCTCGGTGCAGATCGTCGAGTCGAACCTTCAGCGCCTCGGCCTCGACAGGATCGGACCAGAGTTCGTGCGGCGACTTCATGTCGCAACCCGGCTTGACGACAATCCTTCCGGCTTTGGTCTCCCGCAGATCGGCCTCGGTCATCTCGGTCATGAAACGGGTGGAGCCGCAGATCACGACGATACGCGGCAGGCTCAGCCGCTTCTTCGCGTCGGCGAGTTTCTCCTCGGGGGTGAGCGGTTGCGGGTATGACACCGGTTCCTCCTGGGGGTGTGGTCCAAGGGGTGCCTGCGAAGACGAGAACGAGGGTGTCCAAGATCGTCTTATGGCGAACGACGTGGACACCCTCGCGACGGCACTCTATGCGACGTGTGCGCCGGCGATCGAAGTGTGGAGGCACTTCGGGCGCGGGCCGGCTCAGGGGCCGGAGCCGCCGTCTCGAGCACGAGCGCCGAAGTAGGGAAGGTCGCGTTCCGTCAGCGGGCACCAGGGAGTGCTCGCCTTCTGCAGCCCTCCGGGGGTGAGGACTGCGGCCGACTTGGTAGGAACACACAATCTCGCCCAGCTGAGGGATAGCCACGAGTGGCTCACCGCGTCGTGGGGGTCGTGAAGAAGGGGAGGGTCGATGGAGGCCTCGAGCCACGATGAATTCCGGGAGTTCGTAGCGATGCGCTCCACCGCGCTGCTGCGGCTCGCGGTTCTGCTCACCGGTGGGGACCGGCACGCCGCGGAGGATCTGCTGCAGATCGCGCTGATGAAGGCCTACGGGCGCTGGACGCGCATCGAACAGCCCGAGGCGTATGTCCGCCAGATCCTGTACCGCCAGCAGGTCAACCGCTGGCGGCTGCGCAGACACCACGCCGAGACCACGGTCGCGGTGCTGCCCGAGTCCGGCGGACAGGCGGGCGCCGGTGCGGAGCCGGAGCTGCGGATCGCGTTGTGGGCGGCGCTCGGCCGTCTGTCCAAGCGCCAGCGCGCCGTGGTCGTACTGCGCTACTTCGAGGATCTGCCCGAGGGCGAGGTCGCGGCGCTCCTGGGCATCCCGGTGGGCACGGTGCGCAGCACGGCGCACCGCTCGCTCGCCAAGCTCCGTGCGCTCGTACCGGAGCTTGAGCCCGACGGGCCCGCGGAACAGCTGCGACCGCTCAGTTACACGGCGAAGGAGATCCAGGGATGACGACACAGCGGGTGGAGGAGAAGGTTCGCGAGACGCTGCACGCGGTCGCCCTGGACGGGGTGCTGGCGCCGGGGGACCTGGCGCAGCAGGTGGTACGGCGGCGCAGCCGGCGTCGTTTCTCACAGGCCGCCGGGGCCGCGGTGGCCGTCGCCGCGATCGCCGCGGGGGCGATGCTCGGCCCGTGGGGGAGCGGTGCGGGCGAACAGGGCCGCCCGGTGCGGCCGGCGGCGTCGCCGCAGGGCTGGCACCCGTGGCAGAGCGGCGTAGCAGGAGTCAGCGAACGGGGCTGCCTGGCGGACGGTTCCGCGCTGTACTGCAGCGGATCCAAGTACGACGTGGTGAAAGTGGACGCCAACACCGGCGAGCGGCTGTGGACCGTCAAGGTCAACGGCGAAGGCGACGGGACAGACCACCCTTTCGCCGTGCGCGACGGCGTGGTCTACGCCTACCGCAACCACACGGCCAAGCACCAGCCCAACGGGGACTACGCCGGCGGCACCGATGTGATGGCAGTCGATGCCGCCACCGGCCGGCGGCTGTGGTCGGTCGAGATGCCGCAGGACGACCGCACCAGTCAGGCCGCCATGCTCATCGACGGCGCGGTCTGGGCGAACACGCCGTCCCTGCGCACCATGTCGGCCCTCGACCCGCGGACCGGTGAAACGAAGTGGCGCCACACCTGGGCCAAGGGCGAGGTGTGCCAGCGGGCCGTGCTGAGCGGTGTGCCCTACCTCCTGTGCACCCAGGACACCGAGGAAGTGCACGACACCGACCTCCTCCGTCTCGACCCCGCCACCGGCAAGGCCCACAAGGTCACCACCCTGCCCGGCCGGCAGCAGCTGCTCGGGACCTCGAACGACCGGATGGTCCTGGCCGCGACCGCCGGCACGGCAGCCGACGACTTCCAGCTGACCAGCGTCAGCGGCTCCGGGACACGCACGTCACTGCCCGACCAGGCCAAGGGGCACATCGCCGGCTGGGCCGTCGCCGGTGATCGCCTGATCTCCGTGTCCTGGAAGGGCCAGGCCTCCGCCTACTCGCTGACCACCGGAAAGACCGTGTGGACCGGCCCGGTGGGCGTCACGATGCCCGGCAAGGACACCATGGCGTCTCTCGCGTCCCCCGTGGTGTCGACGAGGCAGGCCACCGTGTACTTCTTCAGCCCGGCCGGAGACCTGTCCGGCCTCGACCTGCGCACGGGCAAGCAGGTCTGGCACGCGCACATCGACACCGGCGAACCGCAACCCGGTGGCCTCTCGGACACGCCCCAACTCCTGCTGTACCAGGACGCGCTGATCGCCAGGAACGGCAGCAGGATCTTCTCCCTCCTCCCACCGACCGGCCACTGACGCGAGCAACGACAGGCCGGGGCGGTACGTGCGCCCCGGCCTGTCGTCCCGATCCACGCGCCCAGCGGGACCCCTCGTGGTCACCACCACCCCTTCACGATGGCCCGATGTGGCTTGCGGGCGGGTTCTCGCCCGCCAGGCCGCGCCCTAGACTGCGACCGCTCCGAAATCTGACGATCTTTTGGAGGGTGTACAGGATGAACCGAACTCTCATGACCGCATTGGCGGCGGCAGCGTTGGTCGTGTCCGGGGGCAGCACCACCGCCTCCGCTTCCGATGCCCCGCCGCGAACCACGCACGGTCCCTGCCAGTACACCCAGACCCCGGACGAGCCGGCGGCGCGGCCGGTTCCCCTGCCGCCCGATCCCCGACGCACCCCCGGGCACGGCACGGTCGATGTGGCTGTCCGGACCAGCCAGGGCCCGCTCCCGCTGAGTCTGGACCGGGCGAAGGCGCCCTGCACGGTCCAGAGCTTCGTGCATCTGGCGCAGCACCGGTTCTACAACCGTACGGTGTGCCATCGGCTGACGGCGTACCCGACGCTGAAGGTCCTGCAGTGCGGCGACCCGACCAGCACCGGCGAAGGCGGGCCGGGGTACAAGTACAAGGACGAGCTGCCGGTGGACCTGCCGCCGGCACCGAGCGATCCGACCGGCGCCCGTCGCCTTTACGGGCGCGGTTTGCTGGCGATGGCCAACGCCGGGCCGAACACGAACGGTTCGCAGTTCTTCGTCGTCTACGGCGATTCCGCGCTGCGACCGAACTACACGGTGTTCGGCACGGTCGGTGCGGCCGGCCTGGAGACGCTCGACAAGATCGCTGCCGGCGGTATCGAACCAACTGCGCAGGACCCGGCGCCCGTCGACGGCACGCCCGTGCTGCGCACCGAGCTGCTCAGCGTCCGGCCGACCTGCCGGCCCTGACGCATCGTGGCGGGGTCGGCGCGGTCCAGCTACGCGACCGGCCGCGCCACGGCGATGCGGCGGGCGCGCATCCGGCCGATGTGACACCTGCCGCGCCCGCCGGCCGGCGGATGATGGAGCACAGCGGGACCTGCGCGGATCCCCGAGCCGGCGCGGACCCCGCTTCACGGTCTGGACGCCGCCTGACCTGCTATGCGTACGCATACCCGCACGGAATATGGACGCAATGCGTTCGTTCCGGGTACGGCAGCAGCGCCCGCAAGACCTGCCCCCGCAGCGCGTTCTCAAGCCATGGCGGGGAATCCACGGCTGAGCCGACTGCACCATCGAGCGCACCACGGACGACTGACCTGGTGCCCGGGGTGCATCGCGCTGCCGGTGGCCGCTGCGACTGTGGGGAACATGACGCCCACCGTCCAGGCCGCACCCGACACACTGGTCGCGGCGCTGCGCATGCCCGTGTGGAACATCCTCACCCAGCGGGCCGACGGTATCCGTCGCGACCTGCCCCCGCGCCCCGAGACCACGGCGGAACGCCTCGCGTGGCTGCGCTCGCTGACCCCCGAGCAGGCTCGCCGCGCTGCTCTCCTCGATCGCCTGGACGCCTTGCGCGGGCACCTCACCGGATGTCCCGCACTCGGCTATGCCGTCGACGACTCGATGCCCGATCCGGCCCTGCAGGAGGCAGAGGGGTTCAACCCGCGCCTCACCGTCCTCATTGCCGTCTACCGGGCCGCTTGTTCGGGCGGGTGAGCTGGTCAGGTTGGCTGGTCCTTGGCAGGACGGGCGACTTCTGGGCGGCTGGTGGGGGCCGCTTGGGGCCGGCGGCACCGGCCTGGGTTGGGCTACGGCACGACGACGGGCGGCTGCACGGGTTCGAGAGCTTGGCCGAGCGACGCCTCCTCCTGGCGGTAGACGTCGCCGCGGGGGCCCGAGAGGTGCTTGCAGCCGTTCACGGTGACGATCCGCACCTGGCAGAAGCATCCGGGCAATGCCGGCGCACACCAGTCTGCTCCGCGTCGCCGAAATCGCCGCCCGCGTCCGTACCGCGCCGACACCGACGCCGTTCTGATGCGCCTGCTCGCTGCGATCCCAGCCGCTGCGTGAGATGGTCAGGGACCGCAAGCGGGGCCGTTCTCGGCGGCGAGTGCGAAGGCCCGACCAGTGCGCGGGTCGTGTGGCCGTGCGCGAGCGACTCGGCGACGACGTCGCCCTCGATCATCGCCTGGAGGTAGGCGTGGTACGCCGAGACCTGCCCGGCGCGCTCAGCGGCTGCAGCCGGTTCGATGTCCGGCTTGCGCGCGGTCACGGGCGTACCAGCACCTTCAGGGCCTCACGGTCGTTCATCGCGCGGTAGCCGTCCGCGATGTCATCGAGGCCGACGGTTCGGTCGAAGACGCGGCCGGGGCGGATCGTGCCGTCGAGGATGTGCGGCATCAGTTCTTCGATGTACGCGCGGGCGGGGGCGACGCCGCCGGTGAGGGTGATGTTGCGCATGAAGTCGCCGAACCCGAACGGTACGTCGGTGAACTGGGGTGCCCCGACCCGGCTGATGGTGCCGCCGTCGCGTACGACGCCGAGGCTCTGCACGAGCGCGTCCTTCAGCCCGACGCATTCGAGGACCTTGCGGGTGCCTTCGCCGCCGGTCAATTCGCGAACCCGGGCGACGCCTTCGTCGCCGCGCTCGGCGACCACGTCAGTGGCGCCGAACTCGCGGCCCAGGTCGGTGCGGATGCGGTGGCGGCCCATGAGGACGATCCGCTCGGCGCCCAGCAGCCGCGCGGAGATGACGGCGGACAGCCCGACGGCGCCGTCGCCGATGACGGTGACGGTGTCGCCGCGCTGGACGCCGGCGGTGCGGGCGGCGTGGTAGCCGGTGCACAGGACGTCGGAGAGGGTCAGCAGGTCCGGTAGCAGCTCGGAGTCCTCGCCGACGGGCAGTCTGACCAGGGTGCCGTCGGCCTGCGGGACGCGGGCGGCGTGGCCCTGGCCGCCATCGACCCCGTTGACGCCCCACTGCCCACCGTGCGGGCAGGAGGTCTGCAGGCCCTCGCGGCAGTACGCGCAGGTGTTGTCGGCCCAGACGAAGGGGGCGACGACGACGTCACCGGGCTTGAGGATGCGCACCTCGGAACCCGTCTCCTCCACGACGCCGAGGAACTCGTGGCCCATGTGACGGGGACTGTCCGTGGGCTCCAGTGACTTGTAGGGCCACAGGTCGCTGCCGCAGACGCAGGCCAGCACGATCCGCACGACGGCGTCGGTCGGCTGCTGGATCTTGGGGTCGGCGACGTCCTCGACACGTACGTCTTCGGCCGCGTACATCAAGGTGGCTCGCATGATCGGATCTCCTCTGGCAAAAGAAGTGGGTTCGGTGTCAGCGGGGTTCGAGGCGGAGGGTGGAAATGCGGGCGTGATCGGTCAGCACGTGCTCGACGATCGTGGTGTAGCGGCAGTACTTCTCCCGGTAGGCGGTGTCCACGGCCGCGTACTCGGCGGGGTCGGCCTCGCGGAAGGCGACGTTCTGCTGTACGCCGCCGGCGTCGACGCGGCCGCGGTGGCGGGACTCGATGCCCCGGTACCAGGGGCCGTTGGTGCCCTTGACCGAGCGGACGCGGCTCGCATGATCTCCTCACACCGCGTCAGGTGCCGGTGGGTGAAGACGGAGTGCCGGTACTTCGTCAGGAAAACCAAGTGGACGTGCATCCGGAAGACGCAGTGGCGACCTGTGCGAACGTTCTCTTCGGTACCCATAAACCAATTGTGTATCGTGATCCGCGTGCAGCTTCGGTACGGCTTCCGCTTGCACCCGAGTGCCGGTCAGCGCGCGGCGTTGGCGAGGGCGTCCGGGTGTGCACGGGTGGTTTACAACGACGCTCTCAGGGCTCGGGAGACCGCACGCAGCGAGGGGCTGCCGTTCCCGAAGACCGGGACCCGTCCCCGCACCGCGCAGCGAAGCAGGAACCCACCCGACACCGCAGCCTTCAACGGCACGGTAGGCGGGAATCTCCCCCCTTCAGGGGGGAGAGGACGTCAAATCGGCTCCTCGTCCTACTCCGGCTCCCAATTCGTCGAGGCCCAGTGGGCTTCCCGGTACCGGCGCCTTGAGCGGTTCGTGACCGAGCAGCCGCCGTACTCGATCCTGGTGCGCGGCACCGAGGAGGACGTCCTGCCCACCGTGCGCCGCCACGGCATGGGCACGCTCACCTACAGCCCGCTCGCCGGCGGCTGGCTCTCGGGACGCTATCGCAAGGACAACATCTCGGGACCGGCCTCCGCGGCACGTCCCGCGGCCCGCTTCGACATGACCAGCCACGCCAACCAGCGCAAGCTCGACGCGGTCGAACAGCTCGCGGTCCTGGCGGAAAAGGCCGGCCTCACCCTGATCGAACTGGCCGTCGCCTTCGTCCTCAACCATCCGGGCGTCACCGCAGCGATCATCGGACCGCGCACCATGGAGCAACTGGAAGCGTTCCTGCCTGCCGCCGATGTCACGCTGCCCGCCGATGTCCTCGACCGTATCGATGAGATCGTGGCCCCCGGAGTGACGGTCAATCCCGCCGACAACAGCTACGGCGACTTCGAACTGCGCGCCGACCAGCGCCGGCGCTGACATGAGCCACAGCCCGAGCACGTCAGCGTTGTAGTGCCATGACGACCAGGGCGACGGGCACCGTCCTCGTCGGCACGCCCCGCCCAGCGCCCCTGCGTCAGCCGATGACCGTCCTCACCCAGCCCCTCCTCAGAGGTCAGACAATGCCGCGTGACGCGCCGTCGTGGGCACAGCCTGCAGCGCCTCCTCCGCGCTGAACGAGCCGGCGCGGCCGCGCAGGATCAGCACGGCCAGCCCGTGTGCGTCGAACCGTTCGACATGCTCGAACCCGTCGGTGAGCGCGTCCAGCTCGCCGTCGTCCAAGGCGATGTGGCGCCGCTCGGGGGACGTCTGCTCCGCGAGGGGCGTGATGATGACGAGTGCCCCGTCCTCGCGCAGCCGCGCGGCCAGACGGCGCAGGACTCGGGCGCGATCGCGGATGAAGGCGATCGCCAGCCGCATGACGACCAGGTCGTAACCGGCCTCGGCGAGGTCGGTCAGGGCGTCGTGTTCCACATCCAGGCACAGCCAGCGCACCCCGTCCTCTCCAGGGTGCTCCGCGCGGGCCCGCTCGAGTGCGCCTTCGGCGAAGTCGGCGGCGTCGACGGTGTACCCGAGGGAGGCGAGGTAGACGGCCATCTCGCCGGTCCCGCATCCGACATCGAGCGCGCGGCCGCCCTCGGGCGCCGGCACGTGCTCGACGACCAGGCCCTTCTCATCGTCCCCCAGGCTACGGAAGCTCCGTCCGCCGTTGTAGTGCTCGGACCAGTCGGTGCGGGAGATCCCCACAAATCGCTCCTCGTTCGTGAAAGGGCAGGGTGATCTGTGTCAGGGCAGTTCGACGGGCCCGTACAGGGCGGCCGGCTGCCCGGCCAACAGCGCCCAGTACCGGTCGCCGAACGACCAGTGCCACCACTCCGTGCCGTAATTGATCAACCCGGCGGCTGACAGCGCGCCGCCCAGGGTGGCGCGGTTGGTGCGGGCCTGTTCGCTGAGCCCGGGGGCGTCGGTGTAGCAGGCGCCGTCGGATTCCTCGGGGGAGGCGTTGACGCCCGTGCCCATGTCCAGTTCGCGGCCCTGGTGGTCGACGAGGGTGACGTCGACAGCCGCACCGGCGGAGTGCGGCGCGATCTCTGGCGGGGAGACGAACCGGCTGGCGGCCTCACGGAGTTCGGTGGCCTGCCACTGCGGGTGGGCGCGGGCGAGCTCCTCGGAGTACGACTCGAAGTACTGCTTCTGCAGGGCCGGTGGCCGGAAGCCCTCGACGAAGAGCAGCTTCACGTCGGCGGGCAGTAGTGACTGGGCGTGCAGCAGCCGCGTGAGGACCCCTTGCCGGACGTGCGCCCACGCTCCGGCAGCGTCGCGTTTGCGGTCATCGACGTGCACACCGTGCGCACGGACGTCGACGAGTCCTTCGCCGCAGTCCTGCACGGGGATCGCCGCCACCCGCCGGTCGGACATCAACACGATGCCGCTGCTCATTCGTTCCCCCAGTCCCAGGTGCCGAAGTACGCGGCCTGCCCGGTGCGGCGGGCCTCCTCCACCGCCTATCGTGCTGTAGGGCCACTGGGCGCCGGGCAGCCCGTACACGGTGGCCAGCAGTCGGGGCGGGCCCATCACGATCAGGTCGGTCTCCTCCCGGCACTCGCGCACGGCCGTCGGATGGCGGCGCGGTACAGCAGCCTGCGGTGGCGGGAACTGTCGCAGGGGAGGCGGTGTGGAGGGTGGCGAGGTTGTCCCACATGACCAAGTCTCCTTGCTTCCAGCGGTGGCTGTGGACGTACGGCGCTGGCTGTGTGCGCCGGCAGCTCGTCGAGCAGGGCCGGCTCTCCTTCTCGGCGAGCCCGGTGATGCCGCTCATCACTATGGAGCAGAGCAGCAGCGAGCGGGCGCCGGTGACCGGGTGCGTCAGGACGAGCGTGTGCTCGACCTCCGGGTGGCCGGCCCCTGGGGCACGTGGCTTTCGACGCCGGTCGAGAGGTTGCAGTCGACGACGGCGCCGAAGCCGCTCTCGTCGAGCGGGCACAGCGACAGGGACATCGCGGCTCCTTTCCGGAGGGTGATCTCGGCGGTCAGATCTGGGGCGATTGCAGGAAGACGGTGATGCCCTTGATGGCGGAGGCGGCCATGCACAGCCGCTCGATGCCGACGCCGATGCCGAGTCCGACGCCTGGCCGGCACGCGCCCGGCTTCGATCGCCTCCCAGGCCAGGGCCTGTCAAGCTGACCCTCAGCGGCCAGCCCGCGGCTGCCTGCCTGCGCAGACAGCCCACCCCCGACTACTCACCCTTCGAGTGCCACGCCCCGTTCGCCCCCGGGGTGGAGTAGCAACACGCAGAGCGCATAAGACTTGTGGACGGATGATCGAATACTGGAGCCCCGGTCGGGGTAGAACGGACGCCGGACGTCTTCCCGCAGCGGAAGACCCCTCTACTACCCCGGCCGGCACCCCCGGCGAGATCGAAGGACGAAGTATGGCCAGCGGCACCGTGAAGTGGTTCAACTCCGAGAAAGGCTTCGGCTTCATCGCCCAGGACGGCGGCGGACCGGACGTCTTCGCTCACTACTCCAACATCTCCGGCAACGGGTACCGCGAGCTGGTCGAGGGCGAGACGGTCACGTTCGACATCACCCAGGGCCAGAAGGGCCCCCAGGCTGAGAACATCGTCCGCGGCTGACGTGCCCCGCCGGCCTCTGGGATTGTGTGTAGAGTGGCACCACCGACGCGGGGTGGAGCAGCTCGGTAGCTCGCTGGGCTCATAACCCAGAGGTCGCAGGTTCAAATCCTGTCCCCGCTACGAAAGAGGGGGCCCGGCGTCAGCCGGGCCCCCTCTCACATTCCTCCCCCTCAAGACCTGCGCGCCGCCTCAGCCGCGCGGATGCTCTGGCACCCCAGTACGGGCCCTTGCCCGCCACCCGGCCAGCAGCTCACATGTATCCCATTTCGCGTCCGCCCATGGCGTTGGGCTGGCCGGTCAGCGAGAAGGGACCGGAGCCTGGGCGGCATAGGGCGCCGGTGGCGAGGTGTAGATCGATCAGGGCGTTGGTGTTCCAAGTGCCGTGGGTGGACTGGTTCAGGCCCATGGCCCAGTAGCTCATCCACTCGCCGGCCTCGCCGATCCACCGGGCGGCCTGCCGGGTGCCGGCCTCCGGGATGCCGGTGATCTCCGCGACCTTCTCAGGCGGGTAGTCCGCGAGGAAGGCGGGCATCTCCTGCCAGCTTTGGGTGAACTCGGCGATGAACTCCCCGTCGGTGTCACGGCCCGTGCGCCGCCCGATCGCCCTGCGGTACGACGCCGACCACGCCTCGCCGGCCGATGCGTCAGGTGTTGGTGCCGTCCGCGGGAACACCGTCGGGCAGCCCGGCCGCGGATCCGGTTCCCCTGTCGGCACCAGGGCACGTGGTGTCCAGGGTGTACGCGGTCATCGACAGCGAGCCGTAGGCGTAGCCGTCGACAAGGATCTCCGCCCTGCGACCGGACGCCGCCGCAAGCCCCGCGACGTAGAGCAGCGGAATGAAGTGGTCCGGGGTGGGTGCCGCCGTGCGGTAGTCCCGGTGGTCCAGAAGGCGGGAAACAGCCGACGGGTCGTGCTGCATCACGTCCCTGGCGCTCTCGTCGAACCGCTGCGCCCAGTCGAATCCCGAGTCCGGGCGCTGGGGGTCGACGCCACCCAGATTGTGCACGACATTGCCGCTGCCCAGCACCAGCACGCCGCTGGCCCGGAGAGCGGCGAGTTTCGTGCCCAGGACGAAGTGGTAATCCAGTTCCTTGTCCGCGTTGATACTCAACTGGACGACAGGGACGTCGGCTTGTGGAAACGCGTGGCGCAGGACCGACCACGAGCCGTGATCGATGCCCCAGCTGTCGGCGTCCGCCCCGACCCAGGTCGGCTTGACCGCCTCGCTGACCTCTTCCACGAGCTCCGGCAGGCCGGGGGCGGGATACTGCACCTCGAACAGCTCACGCGGGAAGCCGTAGAAGTCGTGGATGGTTCGTGGCCGCGGCATCGCGGTCACCGCAGTGGCGTTGATGTACCAGTGGGCCGAGACCACCAGGATCGCCCTCGGTCTGGGCACCGCCTGGCCGAAAGCCCGCCACGCGGTGGTGTAGCGGTTGTCCTCCAAGGCGTTCATCGGACTGCCGTGGCCGATGAACGCCGCGGGCATGAGTGGCGACCCCTGCGCCTCCGTCGTCGCTGTCACCATGTCACCCACGTCTTCCGTATGGCGGGCAGGGCACCCAGCACGTTCCTCCGGTCTCGCGCGGCGGGCAAGCTTCCCGCAGCGCGTCACCGCGGAGTTCATACGGCCGCCGTACGTCTTGGACGGCCCCGGTGTGCGGGTCGGTGGGCGGCGGCCGGTGGAGCCCTCCCTGCGTGCGGGGGAGCGGACCGCGAACCGCACGTCGGCATCCGGCGCGGCGGCACCTGCGGAGACCTGCTCGCGGCCACGCCGTTCGACAGCCTGCGCAGCGGAGCTTGTGCGGGGGTTCGTCCGGAGAGGCCACCGCGTCGGCAGCGTCGGCGAACCTGTCCGGTCGCAGCCGTCGGCGAGAGGACGTCAACGAGTGGCTCTGACCTGGAGCCGCTCCGGCACTGACAGGGCCTGTCCGGGGGATCCTAGAGGGCTTTCATCGAGTCCAACGCGGTTCACTGGCCAGGTGAGCCGTCGGACTGGACCACTCGGAAGCGTTCCGCGACGACAAGGGTGTCATCATCGATGACCGGGGTGTGTCCCAGGTATTCGCTCACGCCATCGCTGCGGAAGAACTCTTCGTGGGCGGCTCGCCACTCGGCCACGCCGGAGTAACCGCGCCCCTCGGCTCGCGCGAAGTCGTCATCGATCTCCTTCATGGGAACGACGCGCACGTCGACGAGTTCGATCGTGGCGGCCGGGCGACCTTCGGAGTCGAGCACCGAGAAGCGCTGACCGGCTACCGGTACCGTCTCTCCAGCGTGCTCGTGGATTTCCAGTAGGCCCGTGAGCGCGGTCTTCCGACCGCTGAGGATCGCCTCCACGCCCCGGTCCCGCTCCGGACCCGGGAAGGCGAGTTCGAGGGTCGGCAGGTCGTCATGTCCCATCGGGCGAGCGTATAAAGCCCGGCCGATTCGATCAACGGACGGCCTCACGATCACGGCGCTGCTGGGCCTCGGCCCTGAACACGAGGACATGCTGCGCCAGTTGCGTGACGACCTGTTCGCCGTTCTCTCCTCCGCCCACGAACCCCTTCCCGAACCGGGACGCTCCGAGCTCTGGGACCGCTTCGTCACTCACCGGACCTGTTCAGATGCTGCTCATGGCCAAGGCCAAGAACGCCCCGACGATGGCGGCGGCCTCCAACCACTCGGCCTTCAACCTGGCCAACGCGGGTGGTGCCTGGCGCCTCCCCCCGCTCCTCCGCCGCGATCCACTCGTCGATCTGCGCCAGCGCGGCCGTCGCCAGCTGCACGATCCCCCGGCGTACCGCAGCACCTCGAAACGGGATGGCTTGCCCTCGCTCGCATGTTCGAGTCTCGTCGTGTGGCCGTCGGTGATCCCGTCGGGCCATCCGCCGCTCATCCCACCGGTGCCAGCCGTGCGGCGCTACACGGCACGGGCGGTAACCCGGTCCCGGGCCGCCACGTCGCAGGCAGCCCGGACTCCTCTCCGTGTCCTCAACTGAACTTGTTCAGTCCATCCATTTGCGGCCCGTGGACCGGCGATCTCCCAAGACCGGGACGGCGAGGTGGCCACGCGCAGTACCGCCCACCAAGGCCTGTCTGACGGGTCGCGCCACGGCTCCCGCACCTGACAGCAATGTCACTCGAACGGCCCAACATGACGTGTCGCCGACATGGATGAACAATTGGCTGAGTAGTGTCCCAACCGAGGCAATCCGTGAAAGGCGAACCAAATGCGCATTCGACGAATCCTCGCCGCCGTCATCGCCACGGCAGCCCTCGCCGGACTCGGCCTCACAGGCGCCGCCACCGCCACCGCCGCCAGCCTCACCCCGGGTGAGTGCGAGCAGGGCGGCGGAACGGTCAATTGGGCGACGAACACCTGCAGTGGCGGCATGTTCGACGGGCAGATGGTCGACTAAACCCCACTAGGCGCTCCGCAGCCACGCGCTGCGGGGCGCTACGACTCCAACTCGATGGAAGCTATCCCAATGCGTCGCGCCAATTTCAGCTAGGCGTCGGCATCCTTGGGTGAATGCGAACAGCTTGACTTGGTCTGCGGATGTCAAGGCGACTGATCCGTTTGGGCGGTGCTGGGTGATTCAATGCAAGCACCGCCGCAACGGCGCGCGGGGTGCGGCAGTGGGGACTCCGGATCTGCAGGTATTGAACGGGATTGCTCGTCAGGTCCATGGGGCGGACGTCGCGGTGATCGTGACGAACGGTCGAGTGACCGCGCCGGCTGTTGCCTTCGCCAAGCAGCAGCGACTGCACGTTGTCGGCCGTCAGACGCTGGGTACTTGGTCGGCCGGTTCGATCCCCTTGTGGGACCTTCTAGGGGCCGTGCCACCCCCGCGCCGCTCAACACCGCTCGGCTGAAGGAAAGCCGCTCGTCCCTTTTGGGGTGCGGAGGCAGGGGTCCGACGATCACCGTTGGGTCCCTTCGTCGTTGGGAGCCTCAGGGCGCGGCGCGTTCGAGTCGCGTGCTGCATGAGTCGGTGGTGGACGCCTGCGGCGACTCGCGTGAGATCATCCGTCCATGAGCAGCGACCTGGAAGTAAGTGCTCTGGCGATCAATGTCACGATCCCGCAGGCCCTCCGTTGGACGGACACACGACGCGGTGAAGCGTTCACGCTGACGACACTCAACGTCCGGCTTCTCCCGGACGGTCACCTCGCCGTGAAGGCCTACGGCAGACCAGTAGGTGGTGGTCGGGGCGCATACGTCTCATTCCCCGTCCCCGAGAATCCCGAACTGGAGGCCCTGATCTCCGACGCTGCCAGCCGTGCCGGGGCGTTGTGGGCTGCCCATCATGGTCTCGGCTGATCTCAGGCACATGTTGGGCCCTGATCAGTCTGCGGGATCCGCCCTCGCGCAGGAGCCTGTACCGACAGATCTTCTTGTGTGACGCGAGTGCAACTGACTTGCGAGGGATAAGAGTTGATCGAGCGGTACCTGCCGATCGGAGAGTATGGCCCGTACCCGGAGCGGCTGCGACAGCAGTTCGAGGGCGTGATCTGGCGGTTCAGGACCGGCGGGCAGTGGCGGGAGATGGCGCAGGAGTTCGGTGTCTGGTCCACTGTGCACAGCCGTTTCCGGCAGTGGCGTGACGCGGGCGTCTTCGAGGCCCTGCTCGAGGGCCTGATGGCAGAAGCGGGGTGAGGCGAATTCGTCTCTGGTCGGCATCGACTCCACCGCCGCGCGCTCACCACGCCGCCGCCGGCATGCACCTGGACCCGGACGCCCCCACTGCCCTGGAGGAAGCCGCAGCTGAGGAGGAGAAGGCCGGGTCAAAAGGGGCGGCTCCGAAGAACGAAACGCGGGTTCAGTCGACGTGTCGACTGCCCGCGAGCGCTGCGTTCAGGGCCATGGGCACCGGGCCCCGAGCTCGCTCACCTTCGGCAAGGGCTGAGCGTCATGCCGGCGGCCGGGTGAGTTTGGCGGCCACGGCATCGAGAACCCAGTCCAGGCCGGTCTCGAAGGATGCCTCGGCATCCATGTCCGTGCCGTCGTACACGGCCTTGGCCAGCGTCGGGAAGCGACCGGTGGCCAACAACCGTGTCAGATGCGGGCCGGAGGCGCGCTGCCAGTCGTGCTTCGACAGTCCCGTGGCGCGCTCGGCCCGCAGGTTCGCGATCTCGCGCCTGATCGCGCCGGTGGAGTAGGCGCCGACAGTCTCCACCGCGCGCATGGCGGTGTCGATGTCGGCGACGCTTTCCAGGGCGGCCAGCGTGGCCTCGCCCACGGCGAGAGCGTTTGGGCCCAGGGCCGGGCGTCCGCCGAGCAGATCGGCCAGCCATTCGTGCCGGAGAGCGGCGTGTCTGGTGCGGTGGGCGAGGGTGCCCAGCGCCTCACGCCAGTCACCGGGCTGCTCCGGGGGGAGGATTTCGGCGTAGACCTCGTCCATCATGAGGTCGAACAGCTCCTGCTTGGTGGAGATGTATCCGTACAGCCGCATCGGGCCCGCGTTCAGCCGGCCGGCGACCTTGCGCAACGACACCCCGTCCAGCCCGCCCTCGTCCGCCAGCGCGATGGCCGCGGCCACGATCCGCTCCTGATCGAGCGGCACGGGACGAGTTGGCGGTTCCGGTCGGTCCCACACGCTCATGGTTCACACCGTTCTGCTGCGATACATCGTATTGAGAAGATACAGTGTATCGCCATGAGACATCGTATCGCCGTGGTCGGGAGCGGCCCTGGAGGCCTTACCTTCGCCCGTGTCCTGCACCGCCACGGCTACCCCGTCGCCGTCCTCGAACGCGATCCCGACCCCGACGCCCGCCCCCCGGGCGGCACGCTGGACTTGCACGAGGGGCTGGGCCAGCCCGCGCTGGACAAGGCGGGGCTGCTGGCGGAGTTCCAAGCGTTGTCCCGCCCCGAGGGGCAGGCCATGCGCATCCTGGAGACGGACGGCACGGTCCTGCGCGACTGGCGAGCCGGCCCGGATGACCGGGCCAATCCCGAGATCGACCGTGGACAGCTTCGGGACCTGCTGCTCGGTTCTCTCGACGTCCAGTGGGATCGGGGCGTGGGGCAGGTGGTGCCGGGGACCCGGGACGGCGTACTGGTCCATTTCGCGGACGGGCGACAGGAGACGTTCGACCTCGTGGTCGGCGCGGACGGCGCTTGGTCCCGGACACGCCCGGCAGTCTCCTCGGTGACGCCGCACTACGCCGGCGTCACCTACGTCGAAACCTCCCTCGACGACGTCGACACCCGCCACCCTGACCTGGCCCGGCTGATCGGCGACGGTTCCGTGGCCGTGTACGGGGTGAACCGAGCTCTCGTCGCCCAGCGCAACAGCGGCGGCCACGTCAAGGTGTACGCCCAGTTCCGCGCGCCGCTGGACTGGCACACGGGCCTGGACCTGGCCGACGTCGAAGCCGTGCGATCGAGCCTGCTGGCGCTGTTCGACGGCTGGGCCGCCCCCGTCCTCGACCTCCTCCGCCACGCCACCGCTTTCGTCCACCGCCCCCTCTACGTCCTGCCCGTGTCCCACACCTGGACCCACGTCCCCGGGGTGACGCTACTGGGCGACGCCGCCCATCTGATGCCCCCACTGGGAGCGGGCGCGAACCTCGCGATGCTGGAAGGCGCCGAACTCGCCGAGTCCATCGCCTCCGCCACCGGCCCTGGAGCTCTGGACGAGGCCGTCCGCGCCTTCGAGGAACAGATGTGGGCACGGGCCAGCAGGTGGGCGAAGATCACGACGGCCGGTCTGGAACGCCTCGTGAGCCCGGACCCCGCCGAAGCCCTCGCCCTCTTCGACCAAGTCCAGCCATCCTGACTTCGTCCTCCTCCTCGTCCCTCGTCGAGGGCAGGCGTGAGTGCACGGGCATCGATGCCCGTCCACTCGCCCGCGCCAGTCTCCTCCGCCGCGGTGGGCCGGAACACCGTTCCTCATCGCCGGTCGCAGGGGCCTTGTGGAGCGAGGGGGAGGTCAGCCCTTGCGGGCCTTGACCTCGTCGGTGAGCTGCGGGACGACGTCGAAGAGGTCGCCGACCACGC
>NZ_JBEXYS010000047.1:0-35517 GCF_040631045.1 Streptomyces sp. NPDC005706
CGGCACGCAACATCCTGGCCGCCGGGCTGGCGGCGTCTGCCTGTGGAGACGGTGTAAGACCTCAACGGGAGTCCTCCCGCACGGGGCGGTCGTCGGTGAAGCAGGAACCCCAGCGGGCGACCGCTGGAATCCCCCGCCTTTAGGCAGGGGAGGAAGTCAATCTCCCGATCTCCGACACCGAACTGCCGAACGCCGCAGCCCTCGCCTGACGCTGCAACCGTCTCGGACTGCGTGCCCGGATCGAGGGGCCGGACCGCGGCAGCCTGGGCGCCCGAATCCGAGAGGCCCGCCTGATTCCCTACCAGGCCGTCAGCGGTGCCAAGGAGGCTGCTGACGATCACGTCGCACTGCGCTTGCGTGACGGACGCCGACTCAAACCGCAGCCGGTCAGTGACGCACTCACCCACATCAGCGCTCTCATCGGGGACCACAGCGCCGAACTGTGGGCCGACCCCACCTCGTAGCAGGCGCCCCGATCAGGGCCTGCCGTCGCCCGGGCGCTACTGTCAGGAAGTCTCGCTTGAGGCCGTGGCCCTGTCGGGGTCGTCCATGCGTCGTGAGGTGCAACCTTCGGCCACAGGACGCCACAGCGACGACTAGATAGGTGAGCGCGGACACGGTCATGGACACCACCAGACTCCGAGCGGTGCCCAGCCAGTGCGTGCCCGGGCCGCTGGCCGGGACCTGACGGGCCACTAGCTCCTCGCGTCTGATCTGCAACTGTGACCTATGTTCTCGTCGTCAGCCTCGTCCTGTGTGGCTGCGGCATCGTCAGCTGTGGCCTCGCAGTGGTGGAGTGTTCTTCTGCAGGGTGCACAAGAGGGTGACGAGGCCGGTACAGCCACCCCATCGGAGCTCACTGACTCCAGGAGATCGGTGATGTGGATCACAAATTCTGGACCTCAACCATGCTTGAGGAAGCAGGCTGTTGGACATTAGCAGGGCGGCCGGGCAGCGGCAGCCCTTCACCCGACGTCCAGGAGAACCTGCATGACCACGCTGCTGCACATAGACACCTCCCTCAACGGGGAGAACTCACACTCCCGCGCTGTGACCACAGCCTTCCGCGAGGTATGGGAGAGCCAGCATCCTCATGGCACTGTGATTCAGCGGGATCTCGACGCCGACCCCGTACCCCACCTGCGGGCCGATGCCTACTACGCGGGGTACGTCGCCCCCGCCGACCAGTCCCCCGAAGAGAGGGACGCCTTCGCCCTGCGCGCCCGGCTGATCGAGGAGGCCGAGGCGGCGGACGTGATCCTCCTCAGCGCCCCGATGTACAACTACTCCATCCCTTCAACGCTGAAAGCCTGGATCGACCACGTCTTCGCCGTGGGCCGCACCGCGATGACCGAGCGCCCTTCGCTCGCTGGCGAGCCGGCCGTCGTCGTGACCAGCCGCGGCGGGTCATACCAGGAAGGCACCCCTCAACATGGCAACGACTACGTGCAGAGCTACCTACGACAGGCCCTCGGCGGCGGTCTCGGCCTGAAGGTCAGCTTCATTGTCCCCGAGCTGACTCTGGCCCCGACCGTCCCGGCGATGGCCGACCTAGTCCCGCTTTTCGAAGCCTCCCGCACCGAGGCCCTCGCGGTCGCCGCGTCCCACGCCAAGGAACTAGCAACACGTCTGGCTGCCTAGGAGCGGTCGGCGGCATCGGCCACCAGCCGCTCGCAGCAGGGCGAAGGCCTCGCCAACTCGCAGACCTGCGTACGCAAGCAGCGCGATCAGCAGATCATGCGGCTTGGCCGCGCTCCGCACGATCCGGGACGCTTCGAGCGGTATGAGGATGTGCTGCTCCGTCTGGGGCATCTGAGGCAGACTCACGCCCCGGCAGGGTGTCTGCGGGATCATGTCGTTCTCGACGGCCGGCCTCATGATCTGCGACAGGACCCGGTACGCCTTACTGATCCTCGAAGCACTGAGCTCCTGGGTCCTCATCCCGCCGACCCACTCGGTGATCGTGATCGGTCGGAGGCTCGACAGCTCACGATCACCGAGCGCCGGGGTGATCAGCGAGTTGATCAGGGACCGGTATGACGCCTGTGTCTTGTGCTTGAGCTGCGGAGAGACAGCGGCGAGCCAGCGAGCCGCCCAATCCCGGACGGTCGTCTGCCCCTCGGCAGGGTCGAGCCAGCGGCCCTCTTCGATCTCGATGTGCTTCCGCATCAGCCACCGGTCGGCGTCCGTGGCCGTGGCGAACGTCCCGTCGGCAGGCCGCAGGACGCCGTCCGGGCCCGGGTAGCGAGCCTGGAAGCGGCCGGACGGGAGCTTGCGGACACGACCGAACGTCCGGCGATACCTACGCTTCGGGGCCATCAGGCAGCACTCCTCAGAGCCACCGGGCGAAGAGCGACCGGTTCCACGGTGTTGGTGGCCACGGACGCGTTCACGGCGCCCTCGGGGATGCGGACGTGCCGACCGACCTTCATGAAGGTGATCTGGCGTTCTTCGACAAGCCGCCGGGCGAACCGCACGCCCGTGCCCAGGCGTTCTCCGCCCCGCTCGGCACCGCCGGCCGCCCGCTCCCGCCCAAGAGGCAGGCACACGGAGCATGAGTCAGAACTCGTAGTGGCTGGGGCGGTTGGGTCCGCGACTTTAGCCAGCCACTTTGGCGCGAGCCTCGAAGATCCTGGCCCCAACGTCGGGCTTTACCGGGCAGGTCCACAGACTGCCCGACGCGCCGGAAGCTTACGGGGCCGTGATCACTCGCGCCAAAGCAGCTCCCGGCCAAAGTCACTACGCCAACCGCGTGCCTCACTGACCGCCGCATGATGAACCGCAGCGCGGCCGAACGATGCCGAACCCCTGGGCACCCACCCGACGCAATGGCCGGATTACTCACCTGCCTGCGTACGCCCCGACAAACCGAAACGGTCCGACGGCCCCGAACCACCGGGCCGCCGGACCGCTATGAGAGATCAAGATCCGAAGGTGACGATGTACACGGGGCTGTTGGAGCTGCCCTCGTTGTGCACTACCGGACAGGACGTCTTCTGCTCGGTGTCGTTGGTCTTGACCTGAACTCCGCAGAAGGGTGAATCGTCCCAGTTCAGCGTGTTGATGTTGCTGAGTACGGGGATGTTGTCCCCCCCGCCGTTGTCCTGGGGGTCAGCGCTGGCCACCCCGACACTGGCGAAGAGAATCCCGCAGGTGGCCGCGGCCACCGCTGCGATCTTCTGGACGGTCCTCATGTGTTCTCCTCCACTGCTGTGCCCCGGATCGGGCAGATACCTGGAGAACGATGCGCAAAAAGGATCAGAGCGTAACGTCATTCACCTTCTGATCACTCCTACGGCCGTACAAATCACGAAGTTGCTGGACGAACTTAGCGGGCAAAAGGCCTCGTTGCCCGTCGCGCCTAGCATGACGCTGTTCAAGCCCGGGGTTATCCCTGGGGCCGTCTGTGGGCCGTCGGAGGGCGCCCAACGACGACCAACGCTGACAACCGTCGACAGGTAAGCCACAGGTCGCAGCGTTGATCGATAGCACGACCGCAGGTCAGAGACTCGGCCCGTCACTTCTTCGGCTACTAATTGCATCCAACCGCGCTTGACTCGCCCATTGAAACTCCAGCCCAAAGCCGTTCCACCAACCTTGACCGCTTCGCGCGGTAGGGTACAGCCCATCGCCGGCGGGTTGGGGGTAGTTGTGGCTGATGACCTCGTGTTGGAGTCATTGCAGGTGGGTGACCTCCTAAGGATCAGCTGTCCGATGGCGCCCGCTCGTGTAGCTGGCATCGGCCGCGATTACGCGTATGTCGAGTGGCCATGGCGAGAGATCGACCCAGCCTCACGGTTCCGTTGGAATGGTCAGCGCGCTTTCGCTCGGGATCCGGACTCCCATGAGTGGATAGGCCCCGCCTTTCGAACCGATCCTGAGCCTTGGCATCTGACGCCGAATGCCATGTGCAGAGTCGGTATCCCTGAAACGATCGTGCAGATCACCTCCGTGCACCAGTGCGAGCCGCCGGAGGATCGCGGATGGCTCCCTCGCCCTCGCATCATGCTGGGGTTCATTCCCGCTGATCACCCGGAATACATTGACATCGAAGACGCTGGAGACACGCTCTACTTCCCTTCTGCAGAGCCGATCACGATCGGGCGTGCAGCATCGCCCGTGCAGGGGTGATGGAGCGAGTGTCTAACTGCGTGACAACGGCCACGGACAGCGCCGGACGTACCCGGACAGTCGTGCACGGTTCCAGCAGCCCCGGCACTGGCTGAGCCTGCTCGAGCTCCCAGTCAGATTGCTTCGGGGCGAAGAGCGGTCGTGCCACATCTGTGCCAGATCGGGCGGGGACTCGCGGGGATCGGGGTGGGCAAGGGGTACGTGCCGCCGACTCGATGCAAGGTAGGGAACCGCTGGTCACGCCAGTGATGGCTCAACCTCGCTCCTAAGGTGGGTGTCGCAGGTTCGAATCCTGCCGGGGGCACAAGCGCAAAGGCCCCGGACCGATTACGGTCCGGGGCCTTTGACATCCACTTCTGACTGTGAAGATGTCGGTGGTGTCGCCTGAGCCGGCCTGACCCACCAACTGACCGACGTGCGAGCTGTCTTGTTGATGAAGTGTCGGCCGACTCGGGTGGTGCCGCCCTGCGCGCGGCCGGTCGGGCGTTTGTGACCTCATACTCATAGGAGCCCGGCCAAAGTTCCCATCACAGGGCCGAGCAGACGTGGCCCATGGCGTCCAGGTCGTTCGTACAGTGACGCGCTCCACCTGGACGCCATGAACCACGCCCGCTCCACAGACGTGTGGGTCGACGGCGGACGGGATGGGAGCTGGGGTGAGTGGTGGGTCAGGAGGTATGTACGGTCTCCGCAGACGATCACAGGGGAGGGTCCACGTGTCGAGTGATCTCCAGTTCAGTTGGAGTCTGACCGGAGCAGGTTGGGCAACGTACCGAATCACCGATGGTAGGGCGGAGCACAAGAACAGTCCGAGCTACTGCACCAACGCTCTTGCTGATCTGCTTGTTGGCGTTGCCGGGTTGTACGGCCCTGACGCCACTCAGCGGTTCTCGTTCGACCTGGAGCCCTCAGAGGTGAGGTGGGTCCTCAGCAGCCGTGAGGCGGCCGTCGGCATTGGAATCTACCGATTCCCGGACATGTTCAAGAGCTTCGACCTGCCGGACGATGACGGCCACCTCTTGTGGAGCTCAGAGCAGTCGCGCACCGCGTTCGCTCACGTAGTCGTGGAAGCGGCACAAGACGTTCTGCGCTTGCACGGCGAAGGCGGATATCGGAAGAAGTGGATGCAGCACCCCTTTCCCGTCGCCGAGCTGCGAGAACTCCGTCACCTGCACCTTGAACAGGACACTTGCGATCTCCCCCACGAGCTGCCACACCCGGAGTGAGTCGTGCCCCTCCCGTGCCCGATCGGGCGGGGAACCACGGGCAACAGCGGTGCACGACGGGCGCCGGACACGACGAAGGCCCCCGACCGATGTTCCTGATCAGGGGCCTTCGACCTGCGCGGTGGGTGTGGTATTTGAACCCACGGTGACTCGCGCCACGACGGTTTTCAAGATCGTGTGCAGGAGGCCGCTTGTCGACGCAGCCCCCACGCCCTGAACCGGCTGCTCACGAAGATGCCGACGCCGGCGGACAGTGCAATCAGCAAAAACGAAGCCCCGCCGTCCAAGGTCACGTGACCCTGGACTGCCGTTGCCCCCAGAAAAGCGACGATCCCAGTGAGAGTCACGGCCGCCACGGCAAGGCCGATCGCCATTTCAGCCCACCACATCGCCTGCGTCGGTCGAGTCGTCATGGCGTAGTTGTACATCACGCCTTCCTGCCGTACAGCAGCGAGGTACAGCAACCGTCGCGACCGGAGTCAGCCGCCACCAGTCCCACACAACGGTCGCGGACGGCACCGACGCACGAGCCGAGGCCCGACCAGGCCGGGGTTAGATCGAACTCCTGAAGCGGGTGTCTCGAAGTGCCCCTCGAAGGTCGAGCATGTAATGGCGCGGCGGGGTTTGGTCCTCGGCGTCTAATGCGTCGGGCTTGGGCTGGACGGTGTGCCGATAGCCGCGCCGCCCTTCGAGTGCCTTGGCGATGGTGGCGCCGTGCCAGCGGTTGGCGTCGCCTCTGGCGTCGTCCGGCTCGGGCTAGTGGCCCCGGATGTGGTCGGCGCGGATCGTGACGGTGGTGACACCGGTCCGGGCGGCCTCGAACTCGCGGGCGGTTTTGAGGCGCTTCTGCTCGAGGTCGGGGCAGCCGCCGGATAAGAGGCGTCGAGCGTCCTGGAGACGGGTTGGGCATGAGATCCGGTGGGCGCAGTCGCAGGGTGGTGCGCGCCGAATGTCCTGGAGGGTGGTTGAGCGTCGTGAGATCGGGTGGGTGGGAGGGTACCGGGCCCGCTTTTGGCAGTCGCCGGGCCGGAGGGCGGGTGCGTGGGGGTTACGGCGGGCGTCGCTGCTGCCCGGTCGTCGCTTCCGTTAGTGCTCGATGTGGCGGCGAGGGTTGCGCCTAGGGCCACGGAGAGGGCCAGGGCCGTGCCCACTGCCAGGCGACGGCTGTGGCGGGTGCCGTGGGGGAGGTTGCGCCGGGCGGTCGCTGCCTCCTGAGTCCGTATGTGCTCCTCCGCTCCGGGGTGGGCGGCCAGCGGCGTCGGAAGGCGCGCCTTGGAGGGTGCCGAGAGGGGCAGGGGGTATGGATCGGGTCCGGCGTGCTGGGAGGCGAGGGCCTTTGCGCACTGCTCGGCGTCCGGGCGGGCCTGGGGGTCCTGGGCGGTCATGGCCCGCAGCAGGTCCGCGAGGTCCGAGGGGAGCCAGGTGGGGACTTCGGGTGGGCGGTGGAGGCGGGCGACTGTCGCTTCCAAAGGGGTGCCCTGGTATTCCAGTTCGCCTTTCAGGCACTCCAGCAGGACCAAGCCGAGCGCGTAGACGTCGGCGGCCGGCTCGATCCGCCTGCCTTCAACCTGCTCCGGTGCCAGATAGGCGGCGGTGCCTATCAGCACGTCCGGTGCCGTGTGGCGGGTTGCATTGGCCAGGCGCGCGATGCCGAAGTCGGCAAGGTAAGGATCACCGGCCGCATCGAGGAGGATGTTCGACGGTTTGACGTCTCGGTGCACAACGCCGGCCTGGTGGACATAGGTCAGCGTCCGCGCGAGGGCGGCGCCCACATCCACCACACGCCGCTCAGGCAGCGCTCCACACGCCAAAAGGCTGCGTAGCGTGGGGCCCTTGATCAGTTGCATGACCAGGTAGGTGCGGTCGTCGTGGCGGCCGGCGTCGTAGACGGTGACCAGTCCCGGGTGCTGCAGGCGGGCCAGAAGGATGGCCTCCGCGGTGAGACGGTCCTCCGTCTGCGGGTCCGGGCCGGGCCGGAAGATCTTGACGGCCACGGGTCGCCGAAGGCGCGTGTCGACGCCCTGGTAGACGTCGGCCATGCCTCCGGTCCCGATGCGCGCGCTCAACCGGTAGCGGCCGGCGAGGACTTCGGCGGGCTGCTCATCCGCTGGAACCGGCGCGGGCGTCGGCGGGGCTGCTGACTCGTGGGCCTTCATCTGGTTCTCCGTTGCTGTCACCGCGTACCGGATTCGGCCATGGGCCATCTGCGAGGCGGGTACCCCCAGCCTGTGTCAGATATCCGGACCAAGTCGGCGCAGCGACGAAAGCGGCCCCACTTCCCCCGTGGCTGGTGTGGCAGCCCACCCCGCCCACCTGCTTGACTCAACCCGAGGTGAAGGCAGGGTCGTCGTGTAGGAGGGCCCACACCACGCTGGTGCGGCGTCGTGCGAGGGCGATGACGGCTTGGACGTGTTTGCAGAGCCCTCGCCGCGTTTCTGTCGAAATCCTCGTCCGCTGGGCGTAGGGCCGCAGAACACGAAGCTGTACCGCTTCGGCCGCTTCCGTCGGGAGAACCGCGCCTCGAGGATTCTGCGCGCATGGAGAGTCCTCGAGGCGCGGGGCGGAGGTCAGGGCCGGTATTCGAAGGCTCCGATGTCGCATGCAGGACCTTGAGGCCGTAGCACGCCGCGCTGGTCGGCGGAGGGGCAGTCAGCGCCACCGTCGAGGGCGGGGCTGCCGGGCAGTAGCGCCACAGTGTCTGTCGGACCGCCGTTTTCGTCGAGGGGTGCGAGGTGGGGATCACGGCTGGGGAGATCGCCTTCGGCCGTGAGGTGGCAGTGGTTTCCGCTGTCGAGGTTGTTGCCCCGTGACTCGATGGCGGCGAAAACATTCTTGCAGTCGCTGGTGGTCTGGCCGATGGTGTTCTCAGCGATGATGGTGTTCTTCAAGGTGAGGTGACCCAGCGGCAGATTCACGGGGTCGGTGATTGGTCCCGGCAGGCTGTCCAGGTAGGCGGGGGCGATGTTGATTCCGCCGCCGCCGTCGGTGGCGGTGTTGCCGGTAATCGTGGAGTTGCGGATGTCCACCAGGCCGGTGCCGCGTATATCGATGCCGCCGCCGTATCCGGACAGGCTGCCCGGCCGGTCCCAGTCGTCGGTGACGCGGTTGTCCGCGATCGTCGAATTGATCACGGTGCCGGCGTCGTCGAACCGGATGCCTCCGGCCTCGCCCGCTGTGTTACGGCTGACGGTGCTGTCGATCAGCGTCAGGTGGGAGTCGGGGATGTTGAAGATGCCGCCTCCGTAGCCGGCGCGGTTCCCCGTTACCGTTACCCGGCGCAGCGTCATGCTCTTGCCATTGGCGATGCCGCCTCCGCCGGGGTCGGTGATGGGCACCTCCCGCTGCTTGGCGTCCCCTCCGGTGATGGTGAGGTCGGACAGTTGCGTGTCGGCGCCCATGCGGAAGACCCGGTCGATGTGGTCGGCGTCGATGATCGTCTCCCGCGCGCTGGCCCCGCGGATGGTGGTCGGTTCGAGGATGTTCAGGTCGCCCTTGGTCGGGTCGGCGGTGCGCCCATTGAGCTGGTCGGGGTCGGGGGGAATGGTCAGCCGGTAGTGGGCGGCGGGTAACTCGATGGTGCTGCCGGGCTGGGCGTTTGCGGACATGACCGCCGCGCGCAGGGTGCAGGTGCCTCCGGCGGTGCGGCAAAGACCGTCGAACGCATCCGCATCCACGGCGTCTTGGGTGGAGTCGACCGTGAAGGTCGCCGACGCGGAGGCTGCTTGCGCAGAGCGCGGGGCGGCGGCCGCGACTCCCGCGAGGGCCACCGGTAGAACCGCCAGCGCCGAAAGTAAAGTTGCTCTTCGCATGAAGGCGCGCTCCTGTTTCCTCGAAAGATGACGTGGGTGAGAAACGCTTGCGTCTATAACGTGTACCAGACTGTTTCTCACTCATGAGAGAACCAATCCGGCCGCTGCTGCAGCCGAGCCTGACCGACCTTCCCCGCGGGCCGCACGGGCTCGCGCGTGAGCGTGTGACGGGTTCGCAGCGCCAGCGGCTGCTCTACGCGATGACGGCCGTGGTTGCTGACAAGGGCTACATCACCGCGACCGTGGCCGATGTGACGGCACGGGCAGGCGTGTCCCGTAAGACGTTTTACGAGCTGTTCGCGGACAAGGAGGAGTGCTTCATCGCCGCTGCCGAGACAGGCCGCGAGCTGATGGTCAAGCGGCTTGAGGCGTCGTTTGCCCGCTCGTCGACGCAGTCGTTCTCCCCGGTGGCGACGCTGCGTGCCTCCATCCGTGCCTTCCTCGGGTTGCTCGCCGAAGAGCCCGAATTCGCCAAAGCGTTCTTCCTGGAGACGGCGGCGGCAGGCGGCCCGGCGCGGGAGCACCAGGACGCCTGCCGCACCTGGTTCGCCGAGTCGATGCGCGCCTGGCACCACAGGATCCCCGGCCACCGCAGTGTCCCCCATGAGACCTACATGGCCGCGGCTGACGCTACACACGAAGCCGTTTGCCGCCTCCTGCGCCAGGGGCGCGTCGGCGAGGTCCCCGCCCTGGAGGACGCCGTACTGTACATCTGCCTTGCCCTGATGGGCGTGGCCAATCCGGCAGAGGACGAAGGGTGAGCCGGGAGGCGCGACGCGCCGGAGGCCGACCGCCGTATGGGTCGACTCAGAAGCCAGCCGCTGTGAAGCGCCACGCGTTGTTGTGCCAGTCCGTCAACTCTCTTCGATAGCAGCGGTCAAACAGCACCGACCTCGACGACCGCCTACGAGATCAAGGGAGTGGATCCCAGCATCGCCATCGCTGTGGAGCAGTCATCCGACGACGTCATCTTCGTCAACGTCGACTCCGACAAGAAGCTGCCTGAGATCAAGAAACTGATCCACGGTTCCTGATATCGAGTGCGGGGCGCCACCGCAGAGAGGGCGCCCCGCACTCGTCCCGAATCTGTCCTCCGTGCCCGGAGAGACGACGTTCAGCTCACGCTGTCGATCTCGAGACCGAAAGACTGGCTCGTAGACCCGCTGACATTCGAGGCCCGGCCTGACGGCTGGGACGACGAGTGGGGCCGCGCTGTGTTCAGGCGGCCTTGAGGGTCTTGCCTGGCCGTGGACGGGCTGCGGAGGGATGGACGGGCGGCCGCGAGCTGGCGGGCCGCGGAGGGATGGACGGGCGGCCGCGAGCTGGCGGGCCGGTCGGGCATGAAGATGCACACCTCGGCCTTGCAGTACCGGCCGTGCCAGCTTCGAGGGGTGCCCACGCTCCCGACCCGGAAGCGACCGCCGAGGTAGTGCGTCAACCTGTCCAGCTGGCGCCGGTCCTCTCCGTCGGGGATCGAGAAGGCCATGTATCCGCGCGCATAGGCGCTTCCGTCGGTGCGCTCGATGATCCGCCACTCACAACGCGGCATCCACGGCTGGTGGGACAGCGTGTGCGCGGATTCTTCCGCCTCGGCCTTGTTGGCTGGCCTGCGGGCCATGGCCGCTCTCCTGTCTGGGTTTGTGTCAGAACCAGTGGGGGCGGTAGGCGCGGCCTCGGCGGGTGGGACAGTCGTCTCCCGGCTGGAGCGGCACGCTCCCGGCCGCGTACGCACCGGCGGCCTCCTCGGGCGTCAGGAGTCGGCCGGCGAACAGCCACTTGGCGCCGGACGGCTCCCAGCCCTTCGGGTCGATGCGGTAGATGCGTTCGACGGTGCCGTCTACCGCGATGACCGCGAACTCGGCCTTCTCCCGGACCTCCTGGCCGATGAGCCACTCGCCTCGGTCGGAGTCGTGCTGAGCGCTGCCGCCGACTTCGCCGTACGTGCCTCGGGGATCGGCGGCGTCGTGGTGGACGCGGTTGCGCCGGGAGATCACTACACAGACCCGGTCCCCGGCCCGTTCGAGGTGGCCCCACCGTTTACGGGCGGCCTGCCAGCTAATCCCCCAGGCGTCGCCGATCTCTTCGTAACTGGCCTCGTTCTCCAGGGCTAAGCTCACGTCAGTGCCTGTGTTGGCCTCGCACGCCTCCGTGATCACCTTGAGCGCTGCCAGCCGGGCGAGCCGAGCCGCTTTGATCTCCTCCTCGCTCAAGTCCCTATCGTTCACGTAAGCGGGAAGGCCGCGGGTGCCCCGGCCACGTCCACGCCGGAACTGCGCACCCGTACCAGGTCCTACCCTCGGCGCGGCCGGCGGAGCCGCTCGGTTTCGGCGGCGGAACCTGTTCCCCCCGGAACCGGCTACCCGAGGTCCTGCGGGGCGATGCGGCGGGATTCCCCGGGCCGCGCACGAGGCGCAGGGCCTGCCGCGGGGGATCGGACGAGGCGGCCCTGCGCAGGAGGGTCAGCGGGTGGGGTCGAGAAGGATCTTGCGGACGCCGTCGGAGCGGCCTGCGAACAGTTCGTACGCCGCCGGGCCTTCGGAGAGGGGGAAGCGGTGGGAGACCACGACCTCTGGCTTGATCCGGCCGGCACGGGTGAGGGCGATCAGAGCAGGGAGTTCGTAGTGCACAGAGCACAGCCCGATGGCGAACTCCAGTTCCTTGATCTGCGCAAGTCCCATATGGAAGGGGAAGGCTTTGCTCTGGCTGACTCCGATGACGCTGACCCGGCCGGCCTGCCGGACGGCCTTGAGGGCGAGCTCGATGGTGGCGTCCGAACCCACGGCCTCCACCACGGCGTCCGGCCCGCGTCCGTCGGTCATGTCCCGTATGGCCGTCCGCGCGTGCTCGCCTTCGACCGGCTCGACACCCAGGGTGGCGGCGAAGGCGCGGCGCTCCGCGACCAGGTCTGTGCCCAGTACCCGCGCGGCGCCCATCGCGAAGGCGGACTGGGCGGCCATGAGGCCGACCGGGCCGAGGCCGATGACCAGGACGGTCTCGCCGGGCTGGATGCGGGCTCGGCGGCAGCCGTACCACGCCGTGGGGGCGTTGTCCGTCAGGACGACGGCGGCCTCGTCGGAGATGGCCTCGGGCAAGTGCACCAGATTGACGTCGGCGTAGGGCACCGCCAGGGTCTGGGCCTGGCTGCCCGGGAGCTGCGGGCTCACTCCGAAGCAGAGGTCCGTGCTGGACGTGGCGCGCTCGCACCGGGCGGTGAACCCGGCCGCGCACGACCGGCACTGGTCACAGCCGACAGAGGCGGGCACCAGAACCCGGTCGCCGGGCCTGAAGCGGGTCACCTGGCCGCCGGTGTCGACAACTACGCCGACGCACTCGTGCCCCGGCGTGTAGCCCAGTTCCGGGCTGAACGGGTTGCCGTGGAAGATGTGCAGGTCGCTGCCGCAGATGCCGGCCGCTGTCACCTGCACCACCGCGTCGGTAGGGCTGGTGACGGCCGGGTCGGAGACATCCCCGTAGCGGATGTCGTGACGGCCATGGTAGGTCAGTGCTTTCATCGTGTTTCTCCCCCTCAGGCCGGTCGGTCCGCGATCTTCAGCACGAGCTTGCCGTGGTTATCGCCACGGAACAGGCGCAACAAGATCGCCTCCTCGACGTGCTGCCAGCCGGTGGGCCGCGGCTCTCCCACGGGACGTGCGGCCAGGCGCACCTGGCCGTTGATTCTGCTCAACTCCGGCGGCTCCTTCGACGGTCGCGTTGGATCGGCGGCCGGCACGGTCGGCAGGCCGGCATCGGCGCGCACTGACGCTTGAACAGAGCATACCGGCCAGTCGGTACGGGTGGTGAGCGTATGGGCGCCGTGCCCTCGGAGACAAGAGGGAGCCCGGCGCGACATACGATTTATGCGCTCGGCCGCCTAGGGTCCGTCTTCAAAGATCATCGGCTGTTGGATCATGGTGGGGTGATCCGTCGCCATGAACTCACCGATCGAGAGCCAGGCTCGGCGTCGCGTTCCACGCGGACCGGGGCACGGGAAGCTGTCGCCTGACCGTCTGCAGCGAGCAGCACCCGCGAGTGGGAGGCGGCGGCGGTAGGCCAGGAATGTTCGCCGTCCCTGTGTGGTTGCACAGGGCGTGATGGTGAAGGGGACAGTGTCCCCGGGCCTCATCTATTGCCTGTGGGGACGATCGTTCGGCTGAAGCCCCGCAGAGCCTCTCGCCGCGTAGGCGACCGCCCTTCACGATCACACCCTTTCAGGCTCGGCCCCGGCCAGCGCACGCTGGCCGGGGCCGAGCCTTGTCTTCATACCCTCACCGACCCGTGACTCTGCGCGGCGATCGTTTCGTCCCCGTGGCGGGGGCTGGGCTCTCTACTGCCCCGGAGCGCCATCGACGGCGGCCGTGATCACGGTGGTGCTGTGTCGGGCTTGGTTGCCAGCTCTGCGGGAAAGCGGTGAGGCCCTGGGGCCGCGGAGAGGAGTCACTTACGCCTGCCGACGCGGCCTGTGCGCCAGCGCGCGGCGGGGTATTCCCCACCGCAGCCGTTTCAGTTCGTGGGGGGCCCGCGGCGATGCCACACACGAGGAACATCGAAGCGAGCAGGAGAACGCCCAGGCAGAGGCCACCACGCGCAGCAGGGCTCCGGTCTAGCCGGTCGTCGGGTTACGGAGCACGGTGGACCTGCCGCCATACTGTGCGCATGGAGCGGATAGGGGGGTACCTCGTCGAGCGCAAGCTCGGTGAGGGCGGGATGGGGACCGTGTTCCTGGCCCGGACACGGGGTGGGCGCGCGGTCGCGCTGAAGGTGGCCAAGCCGGAGCTGGCGGCGGACCCGGTCTTCCGGGAGCGGTTCCGCAGCGAGGTCGAGGCGGCCCGCACGGTCGGTGGCTTCCACACCGCCTCCGTCGTCGACGCCGACGTCGACGGCGACCCGCCGTGGCTGGCGACCGCCTACATCCCCGGGCCGACCCTCGCGGCCCGGCTCGCCGCCGAGGGTCCGATGGACGAGCCGCAGCTGCGGGCGCTGGCCGCCGCCCTCGCCGAGGCGCTGGAGTCCATCCACGGCCGCGGCCTGGTGCACCGCGACCTCAAACCCGGCAACATCATCATGGCCGAGGACGGGCCCCGGGTGCTGGACTTCGGGATCGCCCGGGCCGTGGAGTCCACCCGCTTCACCGCCACCGGCACCGCCTTCGGCACTCCCGGCTTCCTCGCCCCCGAGCAGGCCCTCGGCCACGACGTGACCGGCGCCGCCGACGTGTTCGCCCTCGGTGCCGTCCTGGTCGCCGCGGCCGGTGGCAGCGCCTGGGGCGAGGGCACACCCATAGGGCTGATGTACCGCTCCGTCCACGAGACGCCCGACCTGGCCGCCGTGCCCGCCGGGCTGACGGACCTGGTCTCGGCCTGCCTGGCCAAGGACCCCGCGGCCCGGCCGACGCCCTCCCGGCTGCTGGACATGGTCACGGGAGAGTCCTGGGAGCCGGGTCCGCCGGCGTACTCCCCGACCGTCGCCGTTCCCCCGGTGCCCTCCCCGTACGCCCCGCCCGCCCCGCAGCCCTTCGCGTCGGCCCCCCCGGCGTACCGGCAGCCGTCGCCGCTTCCCGCGACCCCGCCGGGGAGCCCGTACGGGTTCGGACCGCCCGTCCCGCTGGGCCCGCCCGAGGTGGTGCTCACCGACCGGGACAGCCGTGTCGTCGTGAACGCGACCGGGATCATCCTCGAAGTCGGTGGCGCAGCGGCGGACTTCGAATGGGCGGAGATCGCCGGGGTGGTGCGCACCCCGCGGGGTAACCGGCTGACGGTGACGGTCCGGCTCTGGGACGGCAGCGTGTTCGAGTGTGAGCTGAACGCCCGCCGGACGGCCCGGCTGACCGAGTGGCTCACCTGGCTCGACCCCGTGCTCGGCGCGTACCTGGCCGGGCGGTAGGGGACCGGACAGAGCGGGCGAGTTCGTCAAGCCGTTTCGCCAACGGTTGTGACGACGTCATGACTTGTGCCCTCCTTGGCTTGGCCGCCCTTGCGCGGGGCACGGACCGCCTACCGGGAAGCCGCCACCGGGCGGCGCCGGCAGGAGGAGGGCGTCATGGACCGTCGGATTCGGGTACGCGTCAGCCGTCGGCCCGCCGCCCCGCGCGAGCCGGAGATCGACCGCCGGACCCCCTCGGGGCGCATCCTGTCGTACTGAGCTCCCGTCCTCACCTGGCGGCGTGCGCGAGGCCCAGCACGTGCCGGGACGGCGAACGGTCAGCGAGTACGAGATGGCCCGCGTCCTGCGCAACGCCGAGCTGTCATCATGGCGAGCTGCGGGGCAACACCTGCCTGGGCACCGCCCAACTGGCCAAGGCACGCGCGCTGTCCGGTTACCAGCAGCACACAGTGGCTGGGGATCCTCGACCCTCATGATCGCGGTCGTAGGGGCGCGGTCCTATTCACCGCGCTGGTGCTCGTCGTGATCTTCGGTGTCGCCGCTCTGCTGTCCCGCGTGTGTGGCCGCCGGCGTCACCAGCCTGACCTCGCGGCCAAACAGTCCCCTCCGGTGGGCGGCGGAGGGGACGACGCGTGGACGGGCGGCGAGGGGCGCTCGAAACGGCAGTACGCCGCCGGCGCCGGACAGCCGGCCGCCGCCTACTGCCTATACCTCCACCGTCTCGCCGCCGGCGAGGACACCACCGCGAGCTGGTGACACCAGCAGACCGACGACGTCCAACCCCACGTCCCCACACCCTGGCCCGGCGCCCAGGAGGGTCGGGCACCCGTATCCGCAGGTAACCGTTTCGTCGGCCACATACCAAAATCGTGTCAGCACAATCCTGGCGCCGAAGTTGCGTGGCCCCAAATCCTGATAGATGCACCACACAGCACAGGCAGAGAGCCGAATTGAGCCAAAAGCGCGGTAGTTGTCACAAAGGCAGGCTCGTTGTCACCTGGGAGATCGGGCGCCGGACTCGGGGATGTCGGCCGACTCGATGGTGGTGGGCCGGCGTCCGCCGCAGCAGGCCACCACTGCTGTCGCCGTGGAGTTCAGGAAGATCGTGAACCAGGATGACCTGTCCACCGCGTCGATGGATCCGGTACGAAGCGGCTCTTCCCCGGCTCGCGCAAGGATGTCCACGCTGTCGGCCAAACCATCGATCGTGTGGCCACGCTTCAAGGAGTGGTGCATTCGGCGCCGGAAGACGCCCGCGTGCCGGTTGGCCGGCACCAGGCCGTCCCAGACGACGAAGTCAGCCCCGGCGATCAAGGCGGCGCGCGCAGGTCCGCACGCCGGGGTCTGTTCGCGGAGCATGGCGATGAGGTCGTCGCGAGTCACACTGCCGCCAGGTGACAGGAAGGCCGGCGATCGGCTGTGTGTGACAAGTACAGCGCCTCCCTGGTGACAGTCCGGCTGCTCCGGACCTCGTTGTGCGATGGCGGCCAACCGGGGTTGCTGAATCTTGAAACGCCGCGCGCACAGGCAGACCGAGACCCACACGTACGCCCCCGTCCCGCAGGGTCCAGCCGTTCAGGTTAACCGCCCGGCGGGAAAAGCGGTTGGTGATGTCCACCAACTCCTGGTTCAGCGAACGGTTCGAGCGGTCGTGGTGAGGTGTCTGGCGCTACCCGACATCAACGGACCAAGCCCGCATCACGGGACGAAACAAAGTGTGGGAACGACCTCTTATCTGGCTGGTGCCTCAGCGATGACGTGGGCGGGCACGCTGGTACTGCTTCGGCCACGGGACGTCGTCACCGAGCACGCGGGCCGCGCGGAGCGGCCAGGTCGGGTTGCGCAGCAGTTCGCGCGCCAGCATGATCGCGTCGGCCGAGCGATCCACGAGGATCTGGTCGGCCTGCTCCGGTGCGGTGATCAGGCCGACCGCGGAGACGGGCAGGGCCGCGCCCTCGCGGACGGCTCGGGCGAAGGGAACCTGGTAGCCGGGCTCCACTTCGATACGGGCGTTGTGGACGAGGCCGCCGCTGGTGACATCCACCAGATCGACGCCGTGGGCCACCAGGTGCCGCGACAGCTCGACCGTCTCCTCCGGCGTCCAGCCACCGTCGGCCCAGTCCGTGGCCGAAAAGCGTACGAACAGCGGGCGGTCCTCCGGCCACTGCGCCCGTACGGCGTCGGTGACCTGGACGAGGAAACGGCTGCGCCCGTCGAGATCGCCTCCGTACTCATCGCCGCGGTGGTTGGACAGCGGTGACAGAAACTGGTGCAGCAGATAGCCGTGCGCGGCGTGGATCTCCAGGACCTCGAAGCCGGCGGACAGCGCCCGCGCGGCGGCCTCGCCGAAGGCCCGGACCAGAGCGCGGATGTCGTCCGCGCCGAGCTCCCGTGGGGCCGGCCAGTCGCCGAACGGCAGCGGAGACGGTGCCACCGTCTGCCATCCTCCGGCCTCCGGTTCGACGTACACGTCACCCTCCCAGGGCGGTGCCGTCGACGCCTTGCGGCCGGCATGGGAGATCTGGATGCCGGCAATGGCTCCCCGCCCGTGGACGAAGTCGGTAATCCGCTTGTACGCGGCGGCCTGGCCGTCATCCCAGATGCCGGCGTCGGAAGGGGTGATCCGGCCCTCAGGTTCCACTGCCGTGGCCTCCTGCATGACCAGGCCGGACCCGCCGCGTGCCAGGGAGCCGAGATGGACCAGATGCCAGTCCTGCGGATAGCCGTCGACCGAGCTGTACTGGCACATGGGGGCCACCCAGGCCCGGTTCGGGAAGGTCGTGCCGCGGAGGGTGAGCGGCGAGAAGAGACGGCTCATAGGAGGCCTCGCAGGAGGGATGGGGGACGACGGGTGCCCCGCAGCCGTCGAGCCGTGACGGCCTGGGATCCTGCGGGGGCGCCCCTCACAGTGAGGTGCACCCGAGTACCCGGCCACTCGTGGCACAACCACGGCCAGGGGTGCCCACCCACGCGGATGTCCCGGTACGTGGCGGTCCCCGCGGATGTCCCGGTACGTGGCGGTCCCCGCGGATGTCCCGGTACGTGGCGGTCCCCGGGCCGTGGTCCGGGTCAGGCGGCACACCGCCGACGACGTCGACGCGCGCCGACATCGCCGTGATCGTTCGGGAAGAGGGGATTCTGAACGAGAAGCACATTCCACAAGCACTGTTCCGCGCTCCTCGTAAGGCGGGATGTGCGCACCGCCCTGCTCGGTCTCATGCTGCGCCGCCGCGGGCAGGTGCCCGGCCTCGCGGGAGTGGTCCAGCGTGATCTGCTGGGCGACGGCTCGGCGAGCTTCTCCCCTTGAAGGGACAGGCCGGTCAGACGTCCCCGCCGCAGGCCTGCTGCGTCCATGAGCCGGTAGGCGGCAGTGCGCAGGTCGTCGTCGTGCGCGGAGACCTCGGGCAGGCGGTAGGTCTTGCTCCAGCGGCTGGTCCCGGCGAACGTCAGCATCAGGGCCCCTTTCGCCGACCGGAGCCACATAGCCGATGACGTCGCGCGCTGCGCCCTCCCCGAGGGTGCGGGTGACCACCCAGGTGGAGAGGTACTGGGATGCCAGGCAGCCCCTGCTGTGACGATGTTTCCCTCGGCGTGAAACGGCGCGTCCAGCACGGTCACGTCGCAGGCTTCGACAAAGGACCGGCTCTTCACATCGGTGCAAGCCGGCCTGCCGTCCAGCAACCCCAGCCGGGCGAGCGCCAGCGCGCCGGAGCATCGCGCACCGACCGCCGACGCCGCGGCGGGCGAGGCGGAAGCAGCGGAGTGACACGATCCCACAGATCATCAGGCACAAGATCATCCGACACCCACTCTGCCGCCCGCCAGCCCACTGCCAAGCCTGTTGGCCAAACTCATTCTGAAATGATCAGAAAGGTGGGAACGCCCTGCTACGACAGGGCTGCGGGGCCCCGGGCGGCCCTTCGCCGTGCGCCCGGTCAAGGGCCGCCTCCCGCTCCGCCCACGATCCTGCAAGGTCGAGTTCGGCCTGCGTCCCGGGCGGGGCACGGCCGGAATAGCGGTAGGGGGCTGCGGCCGACGGACGCGCCGCAGTGCGTGGTGCCCGTCGGCGGGTCCCCGCGCAGTGGCCGGACGCGGCCGTCGGCGGGCGACGGCCGCCAGTGTGCGAAGGAACAGCCACTGTCGGCTCCGGATACGCAGGATCCGCCGGCACTGTTCCGCCGTATACGCGTGGCGGACCGCACGGCGCCCGGCAGCGCTCCGTCACCGGGTGTCGCGCGGACGAGGGGCCTACCGTGGGAGATGGTCCCGGCGTCGGCCCCACCGACCGGCCGGTCGTTCACGCCGGGGGCGGAAGGAGGCACGAGATGTCCGATGCGATACGGGACACCACGGCCCGGCGCGTACGACATTTCGTCGAGGCCGGATATCCCGACGCCGGGCCCGTCGAGGCGGCGGTGGAGGGAGCCGTCTACCGACTCGGGGACGGAACGGTGGCCAAGGTGTGGGAGCGCCGACGGGGATCCGAACTGCGGCGGATGCAGCGCTTCTACGCCGATGCCGCGGCGCACCTGCCGTTCGGCGCCCCGGAGATCCTCGCCGTCGAGGACATGGACGGTGTCCCGATGACCGTGGAGCGGGAGCTGTCCGGCGAGCCCCTGGCGGGCAGGATCCGCACCGACGACCCGGACGAGGTGCTGCCCGAAGCGGTCGACTGCCTGATCGGCGTGCTGCGCGCCCTCTCGGACGCCCATGACGTCGACGAGGTCAAGCACCTTCCTGTGCTGGACGAGGAACGCCCGCTGTGGGAAGGCCACACCACTTTCGGATCCGCCCTGGCGGACCTGGTGGACCGGCGGGTCAGTCGGTGCGCGGACCGGCTCTCCACGCATGTCCGCGACTTCGACGACACGCGCGCCCGGCTGCTTCGCAAGCTGCGCTCGCTGCCCCGTACCGACGAGGCGGTCGTCCACGGTGACGTCTTCCCGGAGACCGTGCTGGTGGACGACGACCTGCGGCCGCTCGCCCTTGTGGACTACGGCTTCCTGTCCACGGGCGGGGACCCCCGGTTCGACGCCGCCGTGGCCGCGGCCATCTTCCCGGCGGGCACCGAGCACGCCCCGGAGATCACCCAGCAGCTCACCACGCGGTTCGCCGACGAGTTCGGCTACGCGGTCGACGACCTCCTGCTGTACCGGGCCGCCTATGCGATGACCACGAGCGACGCCTTCGCGCCGGGCGGCGGTGACGAGCACTTCGCCTGGTGCGTCAGCGTGCTCGAGGACCCGGCCGTCGCCGAGTCCCTGCACCGGTGACGCACCGCAGGCAGCCGGACAGCCGGGCGGCCGGGAAGTTCCGGTGACGGTGTGTGTGGTGCCCTACGATCCCGAGCGGATCCAGGGGCACATGGCCCTGGTGGTCGAGCGGCCGTTCTCTCTGCCGACGACGTCCGAGGAGGCCACGAAGACAGCGGGTGGATGGTCGAGCGGAAGGCCGGGGTTCCAAGCAGTCAGGCACTGCGCGCTTGGTACAAACAGCGGCTGGGGTAGCGCCGTCAAGGGCCAGAACCGCTAGGACCCAATGACCTTCTCGCGTTGGTGCGGGACGCCAGACCAACGGGCCTCACCCGGACGACGTCGCCAACCCGGCCCAAGAGAGTGCCCAGCACCTGCACTTCATCAGGAACCCCCAGCAGGCCGACTTCCTCGTGGAGCTCACGGACTGCGGCCAAGCGACCACCCGGCTTCGGCGTGCAGTCCGGGAGTATCGGCTCGATCCGCGCCCACTGCGCATCTGTTAACGGCACACCCCGACCAACGACCGACTGATCCAAACGAAAGTGTTTGGGCGAGCTGCTGGCACCCGGTGGTCTCCTGCACGACCGTGCCTCGGTGTATGTGATCGATCAGCGCTACTTCACTGTGGCCAAGCTCGTCGGCCTCCGGCTGGAGGAGCGGTTCCATGCCATGGGCTACGACATTCGCAGCAGCGGCTCCAAGATCTTTACGGGACACCCCTTAGGGCACGGTGAAGAGGACCTTGTCCTCGTCCGCGGTGGGGTCCGCCTGCTTGAGCCTGGCCCTGATGCTGGATCCGAGCTGGAGATCCAGGCCGTTGGTCGAGACGACCTTGGCCAGCACGGCGGGGTCGGCCAGGAACACTTTGCCCTCGCGCGGCCTGCCCCGCTCCGCGTCGGTGTCGATGACCGCGGCGTCGAACACCTCGCCCACGCGGTCCTTGAGCACCGCGGCCTCGGCCAGGTCCATGGTCTGCCGGTACGCCGGGCCGCCCTTCCCCCGTGCCGTGTCGCACGGGATGCAGGACAGGGCGTCGAGCACCCAGTTCGGCGGGGCCTTGTCCGCGCACGCCATCACACACAGCTCACCGGTGTACCGGTCGACCAGGCGCCGCAGCGGAGCCGTGCAATGGGTGTACGGGGCCGCGATCGCTGCGTGCATCGTGTACGCCGGCTTCTGGTTGTCGCGGAAGACGGTGTACTCCGCCCTGAGCATCGTGCTCGTGGCCTCGGTGAGGAAGGCCATGTGCTGCTGGTTCCGGGGATCGAGCTTGCGGACCAGCGTGGCGTACGAGATGCCGGGCCGCCAGACGATGCCCAGGGCCTTCGCGATGTCGTGCAGGCGCTTGATCACGTTCTGATCGGCCTGCTCCTTCTGGGTCCGCAGAATGCCGGTACCCGTGTCGAGCATGATCTGGGCCGCGGACATCCCGGTCATGAGGGAGATCTGCTCGTTCCAGCCCTCGACCGGCAGCGTCGCCACATAGCGCAGCCGGAACGATCCGTCCTCGAGGGTGACCTCCTGGTCCGGCAGATTCACCGAGATGCCGCCGCGCGCGATTTCGACGGCCTCCCGCAGCTCGCCGATCTCGCGCAGCAGGGCGAGGGGCTCCTCCGCCGTGCCGTTCTCGATGGCCTGCTGGGCGCCGGCGTAGTCGAGCTGGGCCCGACTTCGGATCACGGCCCGGCTCACGGACGAGTCGGTCAGATTGCCGTGGGCGTCGAGGTCGTGCTGCCACAACAGTGCGGGGCGGTCCTTGTTCGGCAGCAGGCTGGCCGCGCCCTCGGAGAGGACGGGCGGGTGCAGGGGCACCTTGAGGTCGGGGAAGTACAGCGTTTCGATCCTGTCGTGCGCCTCGATGTCCAGAGGGCTGCCCGCCCTGACGAAGGTCGCCACGTCCGAGATGGCGTAGTACACGCGGTAGCCGCCACCGGGCCGCCGCTCCAGGTGCATGGCCTGGTCGAGGTCCTTCGAGGTCGGCGGATCGATCGTGAAGAACGGCAGGTGGGTGGCGTCCTTGTCGGGCAAGCGCGCCTCACCCGCGGCCTTGTCGGCCGCTTTGAGTACGTGCTTGGGGAAGCTCAGGGGGACCTTCAGCTCCGCGCGGAGTTCCTCCAGCGCGGTGCGCAGAGCGTCCAGGGCCTCGGCAGACATGTGCATCGGGCGGCGTTGCATGCCCCGAGCGTAGGGCGGCGGTCACGAACCGGCGCGGCGAGCGGGGCCGGCGGCGGAGGGGACCGGGGCGACGGCGGCCGAGCGGGGAAGGGACGTCGGCCGCGTGGCGGCGGAGCCGGGACTAGCGGGTGCCGTTCGGCGCGCTGACACGGGGGCTGCCCAGCGATGGGCCGAACTGGCCAGGGCGGAAGGGCACGAGCCAGTCCCCGGCGGCGAGGTTGGCAAGTCCGAGGGCCTGGTTGATCTCGTTGCCGCTGTCCTCAATCCCGTCCAGGGAAGCATCGAACAGCATCAGCACGTCGTGGTCCTCGAAGAGGACATCCGAGCACCAGTCCCGGTCGAAGTCACGTGGTCCTCCCGTGAGGGGATGTTCCGTTCGGCTGTGACACTGACGGTGGTCTGGTGGAGGCTGGCGTCGCCGGCCCTGTGGGGAGGAGGCTGGGATAAGGCCGAAAGCGCCAGAGAGGTATGCGTGGTGATCAGCTTGAGCCGGTTGGGATCACCCCGTCTGCGTCCGTACGAGTCGGCGGATGAGGCGGCGGTGCTTGAGTTGCTGGCGGCAGATCGGCTGCCTGGGCAGCCGATCTGCACCGCTTTGATGCTCGCTGACGCGCTGGCCGGCCGCTCAGTAGCTGATCCGGCTGCGTGGGCGGCGCTGGATGGGCTTGTCACTACTGTGCTGTGCACGCCCGATGGCGGCATTGACGGCATCGTCTGCTGTGCCGGGCGCCCCTGCGACGACGCATCGTTGATCTTGTGGCTGCACTGCCGTGACAGCTTCGAGACGGCCGCGACTTTGATCGCTCGGGCTCTGGAATGGAGCGGCGCCCGTCTCGTGTACGCCTTCCCACTCGCCTCCTCCCTCACCAGGGGCCTGATAGGTCTGCCGGAGCGCCGTAGCCGGGCTACGCACGAAGCCCTCCTGGCTGTGGGCTTCACCGGTCTGGGGCGGTGCCGGTATCTGCGTGCTGAGCTTCCCGTCGCAGGCTTGCCCCACCTCGGGCACGTGGAGCTGAAGGACCCTGTCTCGCCGCCCGGCAAGCGTCTTGAGGTCCGCCGCGACGGGCGGGTGCTGGCCCAGGCCATCGTGGAGCGTCCTGTCGGCGGGGTGGGCGTGATCCGCAGCCTCACGGTCGCCCCGGATACCTGCCTGGACTTGCCCCTGGGCCTGCTGGGCAACGCTATGGACGTGCTCCTCGGGTTGGGTGCTCGCGAGACGATCGTCTACCTGGATGAGTCTCCTGATGACCCGGAGTGGGATCCCGCCGCTGCCCTGCGCACATATCTGTTCGCTGACTTCATCGAGGTCGACCGGCTGCTCACTTTCACCAGGCCGCCTACACCGTCTGGGATGCGGGGTTAGACAGCTTGCGTGAGAGACTCCGAGTGCTGGATAAGCCGTTCGTAGTCCCTCGCATGTCGGCGAGGCGTTCATCATCCAGTCCAGTGACCTCTCCGCGACCCGGCGACGGGGCAGGACCACAAACTCGGAGCAGTCCTCGGCCGTGCATCTGCCGAGCGGCCTGGGCGACGGTGCTGTGTTGTCGAAGTCCTTTCGCGGGCCTGCTGGTCCTGCACGGTCTGGGCTTTGACGTGGAAGCGGGCCGTGTCGTTGCACAGCGCCTTCAACGCGAACTTCCAGCCGGCGCACCAGCCCGGCGGTGACCTTCACTGCCACCGTCTCATTGCGGGCAGGCTCCTCCACCGCTCGAAGTCTTGTCCTGCACCGGGACGTGGGCCGCGATCACTGCGGCGAAGAGAAGCGCTGCGGCCTCCGCCGAGCTGGCCGCGCACACCCGACGAGACTGGGCACGCCGGCAGATCCGCGCCATCCCCGGAACCCGCCCCGTTAGCCGCCGACCGGAGCGCCTCGTCGCCGAACGCGGCGACGTCCCCGTCCAGGTCCGCGCAGAAGCTGACCGGATCCACCGCGACCTGGCCCAGGTACTGCGCCAGGCGTCCACCTCCCGGCCGAGCGCGCCGCAGAGCGTCTTCGACTCAAAGGTCCCTCCCGCCGCCCTGTAAGGGCTCAGGCCCCCAGTGCGCCCTTGTGCGAGCGGTGCCGCTCCCAGCGAAGCTGTGCCGGACCCTTCGCAGGGTCAGGCGGCGGGGCGGCAGACGGCTACTGGTCGGGGTGAACGGCTTGGACGCCGGTGCCGGCGTAGGCCTTGGGGGTGAGGGTGAGGAGGTACCGGCCGGTGGGGTGGGTGGGGGAGGGGCGGGCGGCGTGGATGACGTGGACGGCGGCCCAGGAGTGTCCGAACCGCAGTAGTTCGGTGGCGGTGACCGCGGCGTCGGTGTCGAACGCCTCGATCCGTATGAACCGCAGGCCTTTGATGTAGCCGAGCAGGCCGGGCCGTTCGGCGTCGCCGGCCGTCAGCGACAGCACCGGCGCGGACAGGTCACCGAGTCCGCCGTAGGCCTGGACGTAGAACGCGGCGACCGCCTCGTTGAACAGATCCTTCGGGTCGTACAGCGCTCCCGCGGTCGTGTGGTCCAGGACGACCGCGATCACGGCCACTACGCGGCCGCCCGCGGACCGTGCGCGGCGCCGCCCAGACGCTCCAGCAGGGCCTTCGCCTTCGCCTCGGCCTCCGGACTCGGCGCGCTGCCGAGGGCGGAGGCGAGCTCGGCGCGGGCCAGCTCGGCCCGCTCGGCGTACTCCGTCTGGGTGGGCGTGCTCTGCGCGAGGTCCTCCACCAGGCTGCGGATCGTGGTGCCGTGCTCGGCCGCCAGCTGGGTGAGTTCGCCGGCGCGGTGGAGGCGGTGCTGAGCCAGCTGCTGCGAGACGACGAGCCGGTGATGAAGGTGGCGGCCGTGATCGCCCGGGCGTCCCTCGATCGCGACACCCCCTCCGGCATGCCGACCTGCTGCCGGACGTCCTCGCCGATCCGGCCGTACGGCCGGCCTGGCGGCACTGCTCGACGATCCCGGGGCCGACGCAATCTCCTGGATCGAGGGGACCGTCGGCGACTTCGCACGCTGGGCCATGGTCCGGCTGGGCGACCCCCGCGGCCTTCCCGGCCTGGTCGAGTCGCTCTGGGCGCCCTACCGGGAGCAGTTCGGGCGCAGCTGGGTGGCGGGCGATCCGCGTCGGCCGGGATGCACGAAGTCCTCGCGCCGCTGCGCGAGCACGCGGACGTCCTGCTGCCCGCGCTGCTGGAGGAGGTGCGGCAGGACCACGAACAGCACGGCGACCACGGCGAGATCATGGGCACCTTGCTGCAGGTCGCCGAGGAGTGGGGGCCGGACGCGCTGCCCGTGCTCCCGGTCGTCCTGCCGCTCCTGAAGGACACGCGGTACTCGTTGCGCGTGTTCGACGTGCTGCTGGCGATGGGTCCCGGTGCCGCCTCGACGGCGTCCGCCGTGCGCGACGCGATCGTCCTCGACCACCTTGGCAACCACCACAGGACCGCGTGGGCCGCGGGGGACCGCCCTGCGGCTCCTGGGCGAGGCGGTGCACGACGAGCAGGCGTCGCCGTACGGACCGGTTCTCCTCCTGTCCGACTTCGGTCCCGCCGCCGCGGCGCATGCCGGACGGGTGCGTGAGGTCATGGAGAACGCCGAGCATGGGAGGGTGACGGCGGCGGTCGCCCTGTGGGCGATCACCGGCGATCCGGGTGCCACCCTGGCGATGCTGGAGCAGGTCGTCGTGCGCTTCACCGGGGACGACGACCGCTACGGCGACCTGGCCGAGGCACTCCGCGGGTTTTTGCGCATCGGCACGGTCACGCCGGCCGCACGGCGGTCACTGCGCCTCGTCGGCGCCCGCGATCTGCGGCTTTCCGCCCACCGGGACTACCGGGCCGTCCTCGACGACCAGGAACTCCGCTCCGCCATCGCCGCGGTGCTCGCGCTTCCCTGACGTCCGGTGGCGTCAGCCCCGGCCGACGGGTGGACGCCAACCCAGATCCCTGTGCCGCTCCTGACGCGCAGCCCCCTACTGACTGCGTATTCACCCCAACATCACCGTCGCCGTCCGCTATCACGAAGCGGTGGCCCGGCCGGCGGCGCCCGAGGAACTCGAACGCTTCTGCATTCGAGCATGGTCCACACTCAACTATCGGACATCGCGGCGATACACGCGGGCAGCATCGGCGCAGCCGAGGCGGGGTCGGCCGTCGAGAGCCGAGCCGTCGACGAGGTACCGGCACACCCTGAAAGGCTGCCGTACTGTGTCACGGGCACCGGGGCCGGTTTCCAGTGAGACGAGTCCCGAGTGCTTCGAGGGCTTGGTCGTATTGGCCTCGCTATCGATCCACCGTGTCGTAGGCCGTGCGATCCGGCACCTCGTCCTTCCGGCCCAGGAGGGCTTCACAAGCTGCGTCCGCGCTGTCGAATATCTGGCAGGTCATGCCGACCCCGGTCAGGTCGAGCACACGTCGCACCACTTCGCTGGGCGCGGCCAGGGACACGGATCCGTCGATGCTCCGCATTTCGCTGACGGTCCGTACGATGACACGCAGCCCGGAGGAGTCCATGAACGGCACGTCCGCCAGGTCCAGCACCAGGTGACGTCGTCCGTGCACCACCTGACCGGCCAACTGGTGCTGAAGGGCGAGGCCGGTGTCAGTGTCGAGCTCTCCGCAGACGGTGATGACCGCGGCGTCGGAGCTGATCACGGCCACCTCAATACCCAGACCTGCTGATTCGCTCACAAGTTCTCCTCGAACGGGGTCTACACGGCCAGCAGCCCAGCTACCCCGTCCTGTGACGTTCATCCGCGCTGGACGCGGTTTCCTTCGGGGTTCCGGCCGGCCCGATCCGGCCGGGGACCCGCCAGCCCCCGGCGGCCGCACGTCCGGCCGTGCCAGCTGGTCCTCCAGGCCTCGAAAAGTCCTCCCGTCCCGGACAGGGCGGGCGGGTGGTGACGGTGGAGGAGCTACGGCCAAGCCGCGCAAGCCCCTCCACCTCTTGAGGGGGGCTCCGTGGGGTAGCACCCAGGACGGGGCGACGAACATTTCGGATACCGCCGGCGCAGCCGACGCGCTCGCCTTGACTGCTGAGGAGGGATGCCGGGCTGCTGGAGTCCGCCGTCACCGACGCGGGCCGCGACGGGCCCGGCCGGAAGAGGGAGCGGTGGACGTCACCGTGCGTAGCGTAGGCAGGCTCGTCGTCAAGCTGCTGCCGGGCAAGGGCCGCCACCGCAGCAGTCCCAACTCCAGGACGGAGGCCGGCCTCACCGGCCGGGGTGTCTGAACGCACACGCGATGAACCAGCCGCCGTAGGCCCGTGTGATTGGCCTCCCCGCGCCCCGGTGCCCGCGAGCGGATGGCCGACAGTTTTGGTGGTCGAGTGCGGCGGCGACGGAGGGGTCGGCCGCGAGGTCGGCGACCGTCCGCACGGCGTGCAGGAAGGCGTCCTGAATCCGCCCGCCCCGCCAGTTCCACGGCTCCGCGATGACGGTCACGGCCTCATCCCGCTGGGCGCGCCTCGCGCCTACAAGCCGTTTTCACGAACCGGGGTTCAGGCCCTCGGAGCGCCGCTGCGCATGCCCGGGCGTCGGGTCCAGATACACCCGGCACACCGCCGGGAACGCCTCGTGCAGTCGCTGCTCGGCCCGCTCGCAGGCCCACTCGACTTCGGCGGCGGTCGACAGGTCACGGAAGTCGACCTTGGCCGCCACCAGGGCCTCCCCCGGCGCCTGCACCAGCGTCGTCAGCTCCAGTACCGCCTCGATGTGCTCCACCTGCAGGAGTTCCGCCCGGATCCGCTCCCGCACCGGCCGGGGCAGCGGCCGCCCGATGAGAAGCTCCACGTTCGACCGGCCGAGCACCCAGGCGACGTACAGCAGCAGCACGCCGATGGACAGGGAGGCGATGCCGTCCCAGACCCCGGATCCCGTGAGCTGCCCGCCCAGCAGGCCGCCCGCCGCCAGCACCAGGCCGATCAGCGCAGCCGAGTCCTCCAGAACCACCGCCTTCACGGCGGTGTCGGGCGTGTGCCGCAGATAGAGCCGGAAGGGCATCCCGCGGCGGTCCGCGTCACCGCGCGCCTGGCGCACCCCGGTCCGCAGCGAGAAGCCCTCCAGCACGAAGGCGACCGCGAGGACGATGTAAGACACCCGCGGGTCACCGAGCGTCTCGCCCCTCGTCAGGGTGTGGATGCCGTCGTAGAGGGAGAAGACCGCGCCGCCGACGAAGGTGGCGACTGCGGCGAGCAGCGCCCAGACGTAGCGTTCGGGGCCGTATCCGAGGGGATGGTCCTCGTCGGGGGGTTTCCGGCTGCGCTTGAGCGCCGTCAGCAGCAACACCTCGGTGACCGTGTCGGCGACCGAGTGCGCGGCCTCGGAGAGCATGGCGCTGGAGCCACTGATGAGGCCGGCCGCCACCTTGGCTATCGCGATGCCGAGGTTGGCGAGGGCGGCGACGACGACCGTGAGGGTACTTCCGACGTCGGTGTCCCGCCGGTCCGGGTGCAGTGCTTTCGCCATGTCCCTCAGTGTTCCCGCGGAACCCGTACCACGCCCTCCTGGATGACCGAGATGGCCAGGCGCCGGTCCTGCGTATTGGTGCGGGCCTGACCGAAGCCGCGGCCACCGCATGCCGACGGGGACTTCTGGTCGTACAGGACCCGGCGCGATGCAACTGCGCACCTTCGTCCCGCGCGACATCCCGATGCGCTTCGGCCCCGCCGCGATGCCGGACATCGACCACTGGGTCAGCCGTAACGGCCTCCGACTGCTGTTCGCAACGGCAGCCAAGATCCCGCCGTAGCCGAGTCCTTCCAGCCCCGCTCCCGCGACTCCCGCGTCCTGTGGGCCCCCGGCAGCAACCACCACGCCACCATCTCCGGCCTCAGCTCCAACGACCGCGCCGAGGCCCTCGCCCTCCTCACGCGCTGGACCAGCACCCGCTGAAGGCAGGCACAGCCTCGGGCGTACGCACACCGCACGGAAGACAGACGCAATGCGTTCGTTTTAGGGGCGGCAGCAGCGCAAGAGGCGGCGGGGCCAGGCAGGTGAGCCTGTCTGGCCCCGCCGCCCCGCCCGTCGTCCGCCCGTCCGTGCCTCTCTGGTTCTTGGACGTTGCCCCCCCTGAGTGCAGCACCATGCCGACCAGGTCACTGGTGACGTACTGGCTTTGACCAGCCCAGGGGAGTGGCCCGGGATGACCTCGTCCAGGGTCTCCCGAGAGCGGCGCAGATCGGCGATCATGCGGTCGATCCGGTCCCGCTCGGTGGCGATCGCGGAGGGTCCGCCGTCCCGGTCGCGCATGCACGGCAGCAGTTGTCGGATCTTCTCGCTGTGCAGCCCGGCCGCGTACAGTTCCTGGATCCGGATGATCCGGTCGACGGCCCACTCCGGGTAGTCGCGGTGGCCATCTGGGGGTGTGTCTCGTAGTTGCGCAGCGACCGTTCGCTCACGCCGGTGCGCCGGGCCAGTTCACCGATCCGCATGTCCGCCTCCGCTGGGAGGTGGGCTTGAACCTCACATCGGTGTCAAGTTCTACCGTGCCGGCATGACGCGGACAACGGACTTCCTCGCTCGACGCCCAACCCGGCCGGACAGACGTACCCGGACATCACCGCCGTCAGCGTTCCAGCCATCGACGCCACGGGCAGCCCATCGGCCCTGCCGCTGTTCGTTGACTGCCGCTCGCCAGGCAGCCGCCCGCGCGTTCTTCAGTAAGGGTCCTACGCGAGCCCCCCCTGGAGGGTGGCATCGGTCGGCGCCGCAAGTTGACCGTTCTGCTCGGCCCAGCCGCGGGCTGCGACAAAGTCCGTCTTCCCAGGCGACGTCGTAGTGCGACCAGACCATGCCCAGCTTCCCCGATGCGGCAGCGCCCGCCGACTGGGAGAGGAGCAGGCCCAGGCCGACGAACTCGCCGCCCGACCGGCCGCCATGTCAGCCGCGAGCAGTGGGTATGCACCACCCGCGCCGCCCAGTCTCCGGCCTACGCGCCCGGTGGAAGTCGCGATCCCGATCCCGCTCTCGACGACTGCGACGACGCTCTAGGCAGACAGCTGACAATCCGTCAGTGCCATGGGCAGGCGAGCCCGACCTCCTAACCAGCAGGTCAACCCTGTCGGTACGCGTGGCCATCCGTGTTGAGGAGGACGTATGAAGGCTCCAGGGCTGCGGCCTGGCGGGCCAGGTCAAACAACTCGGTGACCGGCGGCGGGGTCAGCCCGAGACGGTCGAGGAACGCGGCCCGCCGCTCGGGCAGGTCGTCCATGTCGGCCGCCTCACTGAGTTCCTCGTCCTCCTCCTCCCGCAGCGCCAACAGCATCGCCTCATCCACGATGCGCCCCTGCCTCTCCAGGTTCAGCGCCTGTCCCGCGCATGGCAGCGTGGCCAGCAGTAGCAGCGCGTCACGGAGGTTGGCGCCGACGATCCCCGCGGAGCCCTCGGAGTCGGCGAACAGCACGGGCCGATCCTCGCCGTCGCCGGCCCCGCAGAAGAAGTAGGTGCCGCCTCCGCCGTCCTTCGCGATCGCCTCCAGCGGCTCGCCCGAGGCCAGACGCACAGGCTCAACGTGGGTGATCGGCCCATAGCGCGCGACGAGGATGTCGAAGTCGAAAGGCCACTCGGCGAGTTCAGCAGCCCTGGAGTCGTCGCGGAGCAGGCCGAGCAGGGAGGACGAGGACGTCATGCGGGCAACCGTAGAGCAAGAGGACGGCAGTGCCGCAGCCGGGCCATCCGCACCACCATGGGCAGAACCGTCCGTTGACGTCTTGAGCGGTGTAGCAGGTGGCTGTATAGATCCACCCCATGTTGCGCTTGCAGCAGGCGCACGTCTCGACGGTCGCGTGGATGGACCGATGCCGTGCTTCGCCAGATGCGTACGGATTGCCACAGCGACGGCTAGTGCTGGATTCCGCTTTCGGTGGGTATAGCTGCTGGTAGCGGGGCGGTTGCGGGTACTCGGGGGCGGGTGCTGGGTCATGGTGCTGAGGGCACGGCCGGGACGTGACGAGGGCGGGCAAGCGGTGGTTCACCGCCTGGCGGCTGCCAGGAAGGCGCCGAAGGTTCTGGTGGAGCGGTGCCGGATGGTCGAGCTGAGTTGGGACGGCTGGCTGGTCCCGCAGATCGCTGACGAGGTGAGGTGCAGTCCGAAGACGGTGCGTCGCTGGCTGCACCGCTTCAACCGCTCGGGGCTTGAGGGCTTGGAGGATCTGGGCGGGCAGGGATGCAAGCGAAGGATCACCGAGGCCGAACGCTCCCGGATCATTGCGATGGTCAAGCAGACCCCGCCGGGGCGGCTGGAGGTGCAGCCGTCGAACGAGATGTGGGCCGCTGACGAGTCAGGGCCCTCGGAGTGGACCTTGGACGCGCTGGCTGCCGCCGCCCAGGACCTGGGCATCGAACTCCCATTCTGCATCGGACAGTTCATGTCGACGTATCACCCGACCATGACCACCACTCAAGATCATTTGAAGACACTGCCTAGGCCGGGCCGGACCACCAGCAAGGGCTACCCACCCACTGCAGCGCTGTCACAGCGCAGCCCGGCCACTGCCGCCCGGTATCGCTCCCACCAGGGACAGCGCGCCGGGCCGGAAGCCGGGACTCCACGCCGTGTCGTGCACGATGCCGGCCGGGTCAGCGCGGCCGACACCTGCCGCTCGGCGAGCACGTCCCCGGCCGTCGCCTCCCCGTGCCGGAAGCTGAACCATCCGGTCAGCAGCGCCCGGGCGGGCGCTCGCAGAGCGCGCAGCAGAGCTGCCACCAGGTCGTCGTCCATGGGCCTCACCGTGGTCGCTCGGTCACCGGAGTCGCGCGAGTACCCGACTCGCCGGAGAATAAGAATCCAACGTGTGAAACCAACTGGCACGGGAACGCAGTGCCAGTGCCGTCCAGCCAGCGGCGGCCGATCAGGGCGGTCCTCCGGACCAGTGGGACAACAGCCCTGTCCTTTTCCTGCGCAACGGGCCGGCGAGGCCGGGCCCGATGGACGCGGTACGCGCCCGAATGCCCACGCTGGAACGGCTCTCGGGCCGGGAATGTCCATGCTGGAGCGACTCCCGGGGCGCGGACGAGGTGCACGAAGGACGGCCAAGGAAGAGCCCCCATGACTGGTGACAGACCGTTTTCCTGGCGGCGCGCCCTCGTGACCGGTGGCGCCGGCTTTCTCGGTTCCCACCTGTGCGAACGGCTGCTGGATTCAGGGGTCGAAGTCGACTGCGCCGACAACCTGGCCTGCGGACGCCGGGAGAACGTCCGCCACCTCGAGGACCGGCCCGGTTTTCGGTTCGTGGAGTGCGACGTCTGCGCGGCCGACCGCGCGGACCTGCCCGGCCCGTACGACCTCGTCCTGCACTTCGCCTGCCCGGCCTCTCCGGCCGACTACCTGCGGATGCCGCTGGAGACCCTGGACGTGGGCAGCCTCGGCACCCGCAACGCCCTGGGGATCGCGGCACGTCACGGCGCCCGTCTCCTGCTCGCCTCCACCTCCGAGGTGTACGGCGATCCGCTGGTGCACCCGCAGCACGAGGGCTACTGGGGGAACGTGAACCCCATCGGCCCGCGCAGCGTGTACGACGAGTCGAAGAGGTTCGCCGAGGCCCTGGTCACCGCGCACGCCGGCGCTAGGGGCACGGACGCCGGGATCGTGCGGCTGTTCAACACCTACGGGCCGCGGATGCGCGCCCATGACGGCCGTGCGGTGCCCACCTTCATCTGCCAGGCCCTGGCCGGTCACCGTGACCGGCGACGGCAGCCAGACTCGCTCCCTGTGCTACGTGGACGACACGATCGACGGCATCCTGCGGGTCGCCGCGCGCAGGTCGGTGCGGCCCGTGAACATCGGCGGCAGCGAGGAGATCAGCGTCGCCGACCTGGCCCGCCGGGTGGTCGCCCTCACCGGCTCCCGCTCGCCGATCGCGTTCGTCGACCGGCCCGTCGACGACCCCGGCCGGCGCCGCCCCGACACCGCGCTCGCCCGCGAACTTCTCGGCTGGGCCCCGCGGGTGCCCTGGGAGGAGGGCCTGAAGCAGACGATCGCCTACTTCGCCGCCCAGCCCCCCGAACCCGTCCTGCGGGAGGAGGACCCGGCCCGGCAGTCCTGACCCCCGACCGCTCGCAGCCCTGGAGACAGCGCATGCACGTCCTCGGTATCGGCGACCTGCCGCTGATGGCCGCCGGGCCGCTGTTCGACCGGATACGCACCCTGCGCATCTGCGGCAAGGGCCCGGCCGCGGCCCGCAACGCCGGCTGGCGGACCGTGGAGACGCCCTGGACGGTGTTCCTCGACGACGACGTCCAGGTGCTGCCGGACTGGTCCCGGCTGCTCGCCGAGGACCTGCGGGAGGCCGGTGAGGACGTCGGCGGCATCCAGGGGCGGCTGCGTGTCCCCCTACCCCTGGACCGCCGGCCCACCGACTGGGAGCGCACCATCAAGGGCCTGGAGAACGCGGCCTGGGCCACCGCCGACATGGCCTACCGCACCGAGGCGCTGACCAGGGCCGGCGGCTTCGACGAGCGCTTCCCGCGCGCCTTCCGCGAGGACGCGGACCTGGCCCTGCGGGTGCAGCGGGCCGGCTGGTCGCTGTGCCGCGGCACCCGCCCCACCCGGCACCCGGTCCGCCCGGCCCGCTGGTGGGCCTCGCTGCCCGCGCAGCGCGGCAACGCCGACGACGCCCTGATGAACCGGCTGCACGGCCCCGACTGGTGGGACCGCGCCCGGGCGCCCCGCGGCCGGCTGCGCCGCCACCGTCTGCGCGGCCCTGTGGACGCTCGGCACCGCCGAGTTCGCCCTCGCCCGCATCCTGCCCGGCCCCCGCACCGCGCGCGAGATCGCCGGGATGCTCGGCACCAGCGTGCTCATCCCGCCGCTCGCCGTCCGGCACCGGCTGCGCGGGGCCGTCCGCCACCGGCACGCCGAACCCCTGGGAGGTGCCGGGTGAATCCCGTCTCCGCCGTCCTGTTCGACCGCGACGGCACCCTCGTGGCGGACGTGCCGTACAACGGCGACCCCGACCGCGTCCGCCTGCTGCCCGGCGCGGCAGGGGCCGTCGGGTTGGCGCGGTCCGCCGGGCTGCCGACCGGCGTGGTCAGCAACCAGTCCGGGATCGGGCGCGGGCTGCTGACCGCCGAGGACGTGTGCCGGGTCAACAAGCGCGCCGACGAACTGCTGGGCGGGCTGGACACCTGGGTGTGCTGCCCGCACGCCCCGGACGCCGGCTGCCCGTGCCGCAAACCCCGGCCCGGCCTGATCCGCACGGCCGCGGCCCGGCTGGGCGTCCCGCGGGCCGAGTGCCTGGTGATCGGGGACATCGCTGCGGACGTCCTGGCCGCCCGCGCGGCGGGCGCCCGGGGCGTGCTGGTGCCCAACGCGGCAACCGCACCGGCCGAGGTGGAACGTTTCTCCGGACAGTGCGCCCCCGACCTGCTCACCGCCGTGCGCAGCGCCCTCGGCGTGGGCCCCGGGAGACGGTCGCGATGAAGTCGCTCGTCGTCCGGCTCGACAGCTTCGGAGACGTCCTGCTCGCCGGACCCGCCGTGCGCGCCGTCGCCGCCCACAGCGCGCACGTGACGATGCTGTGCGGACCGTGCGGCGCGGACGCCGCCCGCATGCTGCCCGGCGTCGACGAGGTGCTGGTGTGGGAGTCGCCCTGGGAGGGCTTCGACCCGCCCCCGGTGAACCCGGCCGACATCGAGGACCTGGTCGGCCGGCTGCGCGCCGGGGCCTTCGACGCCGCCCTCGTCCTGACCTCGTTCCACCAGAGCCCCCTGCCGACCGCACTGCTGCTGCGGCTGGCCGGGATCAGCCGCATCGGCGCGGACAGCGTCGACCACCCCGGGCGGCTGCTCGACGTGCGCCACCGGCGGCCGGCCGGCCGCCACGAGGCCGAGGCGGCCCTCGACACGGCCGCCGCCATGGGCTTCCTGCCGCCGCCCGGCGACGACGGGCGGCTGCGCCTCCTGCCGCCCCCGGACACCGGCAGCCTGACCGGCAACGGCCCGTACGTCGTCCTGCACCCGGGCGCCAGCGCACCCGCCCGCGCCTGGAGCCCCCACCGGTGCGAGGAGGCGGTCGCGCTGCTGACCGACGCCGGGCACCGCGTGGTCGTCACCGGCGGGCCGGACGAGACCGCCCT
>NZ_JBEXYS010000048.1:0-35057 GCF_040631045.1 Streptomyces sp. NPDC005706
AAAGCGATGGGCGTGGGCCATGACACACCTCCCGGGTTCCTGAGGGCGGCGCGTACTCCCAGCGTATGCGGCGTCACGGCAGCGTGGGATCGTACGCGTATCCGTTGCCACCTGCGGGAAAGCGCTGCATGGGAATCCTGCGAGAGAGTTCGTCATGTCTGGTTGGGAGGGGGTGAGAGGAGGAAGGCGCGGGCGTGTGCGTGCAGGTCTTCGAGTGCGTCCAGGATGACGGTGTGGTGGTGCCCGTCGAGCCAGGCTCCTGCCTGCTGGGCCGTCTCGTGGAGGGCGTGGGTGCGGGTGGGGTGGAGGTGGTGCTGCGGCAGGCGGTAGTGGGGGAGACGATGCCCAGGAGGCGGCCGTCCGGCGCGGTGATCGGGATGCTTTCGCAGGAGCGGGATCCTGAAGCAAGCATGGCTGCCCGGGAAGCGTCGGTGCAGGCGGGGTCCGCGGTGACGTCGAGGACGGTGACGGGCTGCGTGCGGGCCGCGGCCAGGGCACACGCTGATCCCCGGTCGCTTCGGACCTGGTCGAAGAAGTCGAGGAAGGCTTCGGTGTGGCCCTGCTGGGCGGCCATCCACAGCTCCTTTGTCCGCAGGTCAGCCAGTTGCGGGGGGCCCAGGTCCGACTGCGCGATCTGCAGCGCACGCTCCAGCACGGCGCTGACGACGTCACTCGGGTCTGCTGTCTCCGCGCTGTCAGAGGTGAGGTATGGCAGGGGCGGGGCAGGCTGACGGGGCCGGCCCGGGAACCAAGACGACCGCCTCGGTGCCGGGCGCCGGAGCGGTGATCAGGGCCGCGGCCGGTTGGTGCGGTGTGAGGCTGTGCTGCTGAGAGGCGTTCTTGATCAGGAGGAGTGCGGCTGCGACGTCGGTACTCCGGGGTAACGGGCCAGCACGATGCCGACGGCCTGGTGGGTCACCGCATGGGTGAGCAGTCGCCGACGAACGCCGCGCAGCGCTTTCTGACTGGGCACGGTGTCCTCCCTGCGCGGGAGCAGTACGACACGGGGCCGGCGGAGGCGGTGCAGGGCGGTGCATGAGCCCCACCAGCCTGTACTTCCCCGCTGCGAGGTCGCCCCTCTCAGGTTCTCTCCGGCCACGAAGGCTCAGCAACTTCCGCCCAGTGCAAGCTGCAGGCCCCGGTCGAGGCCGGCCGGCGAGGGGTCAGCCGGTCAGCGCTTGGTCGAGCGTTTCGTGGCAGTCGATGACGGTGTCGACGCCGACGAGTCGCAGGGTGCGCAGCACCGCGCCTCTCGGGCTTGCCAGGCGGAGCCAGCCGTCGGCCTCGGTCAGGGCGCGGTGTGCGGCGATGAGGACGTTGATGCCGGTGGAGTCCATGAAGGCCACCTGCCGCATATCCACGACGACACGGGGCCGGGGCATGCCGGTGAGGTCCAGGGCCTGGCTGAGCGTGTCACCGGTGTGGTGGTCGATCTCCCCAGCCACTGTCAGGACGTGGATGCCGTCGGTGGTGGTGGCCACGATGGACAGCTGCTCCGGCTGCGCAGCCTGTTCGGTGTCCGTCACTTCTTCCTCGGCCATGTCGGTGATCCTGGCACAGCTAGGTCTACATCCGGAATCCGCTGCCCCGTATGGATCGGGTGATGCCCGGGTGAGACGCAGGCAACACAAGGGAATCGTGTATCACTCTCGCTGGGGCGGGTAAGCGCGCGAAGTGTGAACGGGGTATTGAAGATGGCCACGATGAAAGCAGCGACTGTGGGTGAGGACGGCACCACGCCGGGCGACCGGCTTCTGCAGGCCACCATTGCCCTGGACGGGAACGACACGGTCATCGCCCAGGCCCGTCACCTGGCCGCCGACTTCCTGACCCGCGTCCAGGCCGACCACGGTCTGCACGTCTCGCAACGTGCCATGGACCTGACCCAGCTGGTGGTCAGCGAGCTGGTCACCAACGCCATCAAGTACGCTCCCGGCCCGGTGCTGCTCGATGTGCGGATCGTCGGCGACACGGTCGAGGTCGTGGTGTGGGACTCAGACCCGGTGCTTCCCATCGCCCGGGCCGCAGACGCCGGCCGAGTCGGACAGCACGGCCTGGAGATCGTCATGGCCGTCTGCCAGGGCTTCGAAGCCCAGCGGGAACCGGTCGGCAAACGCATCACCGCCCGCATCGCCCTGCTGGACGACCCAAGCGGCGCGGTCGCCGGCCGGCGCCCCCTGTAACAGCGGGACAGGCGCACAAGACGCACGGGACTTTCATGTGAGCGGGCCGTTAGCCGTACGCGGACCGGGCATCCGTACCGGGCTGTCTTCCGGGAGGGGGCCCGACACCGTGGTCATCGTTGCCTGCCTGCTACTGCCGGTGGCGGCTTTCGTGCTCTATGGGATGAACCGCATCGAGGACTGGCTGACGCGCACCCCGCAGCCAGCCCGCCACGCCCAGCCCTGGCACCTGCGCCTGATCCCAGGCGGCAAGCAAGAAACTCTTGTGCCTGCCCAGGCCAGTCATCGCCGGTCCGACGCCGCCTGACCGACGTCGGCAGCGGTCGGTAGGGAGACGCTCGTGGCCGAGTGGAGCCAGACAGCAGCCTTGCGGCGAACAGCGCTGTGCGATGCGCGAACCGGCCTGACGTTCAGCGTGCCAGGAACGTGGACCAGAGCCGTTTCGGTCTCATGGCGCTCGAGGCGCCAGCGCGCGTTGCACGGGCGCTTCGGCCCTATGCCGTATGGCTGTGTCCCCGCTGGCAGCAGCGCCCGTCTGCTGGTTGAGAACTGACTGCCGATCTAGCGGTCGGTGACGAGGCTGCGTCCCCAGGGCAGTGTGTGTCATGGGTGATTAAGCTGTGACGGCTGTCGGCGCGCATCTCCATGATGGTGCTGGTCTCGCGATCATCCCCGTCAGCCCGTGACACTCCTGTCGGGTCGCACGCTGACCTAAATGACCCCGGGCGGGGTCATGGCGCCCAGCCTCCGGGGGGAGACATACGGGCGCCTCAGGGGCAGGCCTGGTTTCCCCCCGTAACTGGGCCTGCCCTCGCTCGTCCCTGTCTGAATCGTCCGGCAGGCGGCCGCTGTACGGGACTGTGACACCAGCGATGGTCTTGGCGCTGTACGAGTGGACTCACGACCCAGGGGTCCCGTGGCGCTCGCTCGTCCCCCGTTTGAGCGAGCAGCCGCGTACAAGGGGCAGGCAGGTACGTCCCCCGTCGTCTGCCTGCCCCGCACGGGGGTGCTGTCGAAGGCTGTCGCACTCGGCCGCAGTGCCGGCCAGCCGGGCACCTGCGGCCGAAGGACCACGGCCCTGGGGGGTGGGAGCCGTGGAAGTACGAGCGTTGTGGTGATTGGGGTGGGTGTGCAGGCGCTGCTGGCGGACCGCTATCAGTTGCAGGAACGGCTGGGGCGCGGAGCGATGGGGGAGGTGTGGCGGGCCGCCGACCAGCTCCTGAAGCGCCCCGTGGCCATCAAGCTGCTGCATACGGAGGCGGCTGCGGACGCCGAGCGTTTCCGCCTGGAAGCACAGACCGCGGGCCGGCTCAACCACCCCAACGTCGTCGGCATGTACGACTTCGGCTCCCAGCACGACCGGTTCTACCTGGTCATGGAACTCGTCGACGGCTGGACCCTCGCCCAGGAACGGTCCCTGCGCGGTGTCCTGAACCCTCGGGACGCGGCTGCCATCGCCGCCCAGGCGGCAGCCGGCCTGGCCGCGGCGCATCAGCGCGGGGTGATCCACCGGGACATCAAGCCCGCCAACGTGATGCTGAGCCAGGACCGCACAGCGAAGATCGCCGACTTCGGGATCGCACGCTTCGCCGACGAGGCAGCCAGCGCTCTGACCGTCACCGGGAAGATCCTCGGCACCGCCGACTACCTCGCTCCCGAACGCGCCCTCGGGCGCCCCGCCCAGCCCGCGTCCGATGTCTACTCCCTCGGCTGCGTGCTGTACGAACTCCTCACCGGCAGGCCTCCGTTCCGCGGCGCGACCTCGCTGGCAGTGGTGCAGCAACACGTCAACGGCATTCCAGCACCGCCCAGCCGCCTGCGCCCCGAGATACCGCAGCAACTCTCCGACTACGTGCTGCTCCTGCTCGCCAAGGACCCGGCCCACCGGCCCACCGCCGAGCAGGCGGCCTACTGGCTCGCCGGCTCCCACCGGACACCGACCCCGCCCACACCCCGCAGCACCGCAACCACGCTTGCACCGCCCGCGCCCCCCGCTCCCAGCCCGCGGTTCCGTCCATCCCGGGCTGCGACGCACTCCCGCCCGCGAGGCCGCCGCAGACTGGCCACCCAAGCCACGCTCTGCGGCATCGGCCTGGCGCTCTTCGCCGCCGCGGCAGCACTGGGAGCCTCTATGCGATCCGGCGATGGCACCCCCTCATCGCCCTCGTTGCCCACCCCGGCACCGCCCTCCCCGGCTACGGTCACCTCCGCACCCGTAACCCGGACACCGTCCCCGCCTGCCGCATCCTCTGCCGCACCGGCCCGCAGCGTGCCGCCCGCGCGCGAACGGGGTGACGGCCAGGAGCACGAAGGCCGGGACAAGCACGGGTGGGGGAAAGACAAGAGGCAGCACTCCGACGACTGAGCCGCTGCCGACTGCGGCACAACAACCCCGCGCCGCCAGCGCGTCCAGCTCAGCGCACAATCACGGCCGACAGAGCCAAGGCCGCGGGAGGAGGCTCTGACAGACGGCTGCTGCCAGCTTCCGTCCGATCTCAAACCCGCCAGGCTGGGCCGCGAGCGGATCGGGGGACCGACCACGGCCCGCGCCGCCCCGTCCTCTACCTGCCGCCTCGATGAGCCGGAGCAGCCGCGCCCGGAAGCGGGCCGCGGCACACCGTCACGGCCGGACATGGCGCGGCAGCTCGGCGCTCGGCCGACTCGGGCCGGGCCGCGCCTCCCGTGGGAGGGGCGCGGTGCGCCACCTCCTGAGGATCCCTGAAGGCGTGTTGGCTCCCAAACAGCGGGAGACGTGTCGATGGATGTCCCGGTTACAGGCCGCAGGAGCCGCGGTCGAGGTGGAAGTAGCGGGCGTTGGCCCAGCGGCACAGCCGGATGCCGACGGTGACGCCGACGATGGTGACCAAGGCAGGGAGGTATCCGCCGGCGACTTGGACGATCGGGATGGCCGGGCACCCGCCGGAGATGGCCCAGCCCGTGCCGAACAGCACAGCGCCCGGGATCACGCCGGCGTGGATGCGCCCCGGGGTGCGGCGTATGCGCAGCAGAGCGAACGCGCACACGATGATCACGACGGCGCCGGCGAAGGAGAGGAGCATGCGCATGTCCTGGAAGGTGAACATGCGGTTCAGCTCGGCGTAGTCGCCGAAACCGATGTTGGAGACGGTGAAACCGAGAGCCAGCCCGGTGATGATGTTGGCCAGCAGAATCGCGCCCCGCGTACGCATCAGATCACCTTCCACAGCAGGAACGACACCGCGACGGCGGTACCGAAGAACACGGCGGTCGCAACGATGCTGACCGGGCGCAGGCGACCGCAGCCGTTGAGCCCGTGGCCGGAGCTGCACCCACCGGCCAGCCGAGTGCCGAAGCCGACAAGCACGCCTCCGACGAACAGCAGGACGAGCATGGTGATCGGGTCGGCGGTGACCAGGTCGCGAAAGCCCGGCCCCATGTCGAAACGGAGGTGGAACCGGCCAGAGGTGAGTGCGGCGATCAGTCCACCGAGGAAGATCGACACCAGTAGGGCAGCCTGGGTGACCAACGGGGCTGGACCCGGGCCGGCGACCGGGATGTCCTCACTCACCGTCGGCTCGGCGTCCGCTTCGAGTGGCTGTGACGTCCCGTATGCACCCGGCGGCACTGCGGGCGCGCCCGGGCTGGTACCGAAGTGCTCCGCCGTAGCCGCCGCGAGGGCTTCCGCCAGAGCATGCTCGTCGGTGAACTCCTCGTCCATCCTCTCCAGGCGCCGCTCCCTGCGCCAGTGCAGCACGCGGTCCCACGCGGACGACACCCCGAAGGACCGGTCCGTGGTGAGGGCGTAGTTGATGGTGATCAAGGCGAGCCCGGCAGCGCCGGCCCACCAGGGCCAGTAGCCGCTCATGCGGGACCTCCCATCCATTCGGTGAATCGAGCCCACAACCCGCGTTTCGCGCGGGCCCCTTGCCGCGCACGCCGGGACGGGCGGTCCTGAGGCTGAGGAAACTGCGGGGACGGTGACGGCCGGTGGACCGAGACGGAGATCGACGCAGACGCCGGCCCCAGCCGGCTCCCGGTTTCCGACGCCGCGGCCGCAGGCCCTGACGGCTGTGGTGGCCGAGCCGGTTCGGGCTGCGACCAGGACGCACTCTCAGGTGACCAGGGATGTGGCTGGGGCGGCGGGGCCTGACGGGGCCCTTGGTCGGCGGCGCCGGACCGGCCCGTGTCGGTGGACACGTCCTCGAGGTGTCGCGCACGGGCTCCGTTGGGCAGCAGACTGATCGGCACCCGCTCCCCGGTGAGCGACATCTCGTAGCGCGCGCAACCGAGCCAATGATCCTCGCTGTCGCAGTAGTAGTCGCGCCACCCTTGCAAGCTCGATCTGAGCAAGGGGAAAAGGGGGCAGCCTACGGCGTGCGAGCAACTCACGTTGCTCCCTTCTGACCGGCACACACCACCCGTTGGACTGAGCGGTTGCCCGTTCTCGGTTTCATGCCCTCGCCGCGCCAGGCCGACGATCCCAAAATGGCGCGGTGACGGCCTGTCAATGCGGAACGTCTCCTCCATTTTTCGGCCGGGCGTGATCGAACCACTGTGCCGGTGCCCCGAGCAACCTCAGGGGCCTGCGTCACCGTGATCGTTCGACCTCGCTGGGTGAGATATGTCATGCGACACCCAGAACCTACTGTCCCTAATAGCTGGATAAGGCCGTTAAAGCGCGCGGCATGCTCAGAGGCTGACGCGCGCTCATGGCCGGACCTGACGCTGACAGGGCCAGCAATTCGTGGAGACCGTGCCCATTCGGAGGTTCATCGTGGTGAAAATGTGAAATTCGGCTGTGACGAAACTGTTGATATTACTGAGCCGTACAACAGGGTCGGCGCCAACGGAGGAAACCATGTGCCAACGTGCTGTCTGCAGGTCATGCCAGAAGGTGACCTACGAGGGCTGCGGAAGACACGTGGAGCAAGTACTCGCCGACGTACCGACGCTTCAGCGATGCACGTGCGAGCCGACGCCGCGCACGAGTGCGCGCGCAGCGGAGCCGATACCTCGAACGGGTCCGGCACCGGTCCGACCGGACACCAAGGACGGCTGGTGGGGCCAGCTCGTCGCTTGGATGAAAAGCCCAGCATGACGTCAGCACAAGCTCCCCTCTGTGGGACGGTTCGGCGACGTCGACCGGCCGATGTACACGCGCCTCTTTGACCCGGAGTGCTTGGACTGGACCGGTAGAACTCCGTCCCGCCGCCCCGGTCGGTCCCGCCACCCCGAAGGCCAACCGCCTCGTCCTGAACGGGCCCTCGACGACCGGGCCGGGGATCAGGTTCCCCCGCTGGTGCCGCGTGGCGGATCAGCAAGGGCCTCGAACACGGCCTCGCCGCCCCCCGCTGCGCGATGTCCGGTGACCGGCGTGCTCTGTTCGGCACTGTCCTGTGATCACTGCTGTGATGTCGGCCCGGGCGGTGCGGAGCCGGCGGGTGACTTCGGCTCTTGTGCGGGGGAGCGGACAGCGCCAGCGGCAGCAGTACGTCCGCCAGAAGTCTGCCCATACGATGACCGTGTGACAGCTCGCCGCATTCTTGGCTCTGGCCCGCAGGCCGCGCACGCCGTACGCGCGGGCCAGGCCTACTTGATCGACATCCTGCTGCTTGGGAAACCCACGGCGACGGCCTCGACCCCGCTGCGGGTCCTTGGAGCCGGGGGCTGCACTGACGAGGAGCCTTCTGCCTGAATCGGCTTACCGGCTGGCTTCGGTGTGTTCGCGAATCGCTTGTGCCACATCGAGCGGCCTCGCCGCCCGCCGCTCGGGGGATCGCCTCATCAGGATGAACTCTCCCACCGGAGAAACGACCGCACCACTTCCGGCGGCGCCGCCTTTTTGCGAGTGCTGATTCCCGGGGCCTCCCGGGGCGGTGCCGCGGGAGGCCTGACGCGATCGGCACGGGTAAGGACTGGATCCGCTTTGTCCAGCAGCGGGCCCTGGCCTCTGTGAGCGGGGTCTTGCTCGGCGCCGGGGTGAGGTCTTCGGGGTGTTATGCCTCGATCGTGACGGTGGCGTTGCTGGTGGCGATGGGAGGGGTGCCGATCCGGATGCCTACGCGTACGGCGCCGGGCGCGGCGTCGGATTCGACTTCCATTTCGGGGTAGAGGACGGCCCACTTGCCAGGGTCCAGGTCGAGGGCAGCGCCCCGGATCGTCAGGGTGCGGTTGCCGTTGGAGCGTTGACCGGACAGTTCGATCTCGCCTGTCGCCCCTTCGCTGGACATCATCACCCGGTTCTCGGTGAACCACAGGCCCTCGGGGGCGGTGAAGACGATGTCCTGGGGGCCGATCCGAGTGCGTCCGGTGTTGGTGAGGGTGAGCACGACGGGGTATGCCCATTGCTGGCCGGGCTGTACCCGTGACTGGTCGAGCCGGGTCTGGGTGATGCGGACACCGGGCTGGGCGGTGGTGCCGGTGACCTTGGCCAGGATCTGTACGGGGGCGCGGCGGCCGATGCTGGCCGAGCCGTCGCTTGCCAGGCCGGGGGTGGCGTCGGGCTGAGCTTGCAGGCCGAGGCTGTAGACGAGGGTGCCGGCGTCGGTGTCGGCGGTGTTGAGGTGGGGGTTGTCGCGGATGACGAGGGTGCGGCCGGAGTCGTAGATCTCGTGTTCCAGCTCGCCGGTGATCGCGCCTTGGACGGTGTCGGGGTAGGTGTAGGTGGGCCGGCCGGTGAAGGCGAAGCCGGTGGGCGCGGTGAAGCGCTGGGTGATGATGCCGGGGTTGACGGGCTGGCCGACGGGTGAGACGTAGCGCAGGAGGACACGGGCGGACTGGCCGGGAGCGGCTTCCGGGATGTTCTCCTGGTAGATGGTCAGGGCGCGTTCGTCGGCGACCGGTTCGGGGACGACGACGGTGACGGGCAGGGTGAAGCTGTTGTCCTTGAGGTTGAGGTCGCCGCCGTACTGGATCTCCAGTGTGGATTCGTACGTGCCCGGCTTGGCGGTGTCGACGGCGCGGACGCGGAACACGCCGTCAAGGGAGCCCTTGTTGGGGGCCAGGTCGGTGCCTGGGAAGGTGCGGGTGAGGCGCCGTCCGTTGTTCTCCTGGGCGCTTTCCAGGCCGTCGGCCAGAGTGAGCACGACCGTGATGTGTTCGCCGCTGGCGATGGCGGGGCCGCGGTTGTGGATCCGGGCGCCCAGGTCGAACTCCTGGCGGCGGGGGACCATGACGGGCAGGACGAGCTCGCCGTACAGGTCGGCGATGGGCGGGGGCGGCGGGGTCATGGTCGCCGCTGCGAACACCTTCCGCACGCGATGGTTCGCAGAGTCACCGATGTACAGGTCGCCGGTGGGGGCCACGGCCACGCCGTAGGGGTAGTAGAGCTGCTGGCCCACCGCGGGTCCTCCGTCGGCGATGTAGCCGGCGACGCCGTTGCCGGCGACGGTGGTGATGATGCCGTTCGGTGTCACCTTGCGCACCCGGTGGTTGTGGCCGTCGCCGATGTAGAGGTTGCCCGCCCCGTCCACGGCCACATGCGCGGGGTAGTGCAAAGTCGTGGCGACGGCGGGTCCTCCGTCGGCGATGTAGCCGGCGACGCCGTTGCCGGCGACGGTGGTGATGATCCCCTGGGGTGTCACCTTGCGCACTCGGTGGTTGTAGCGGTCGGCGATGTAGAGGTTTCCGTCCCCGTCCACCGCCATTCCCCAGGGATAGTTGAGTTTGGTGGCGACGGCGGGGCCGCCGTCTGAGACGAACCCGGCCTGGCCGTTGCCGGCGACGGTGGTGATGATCCCGTCGGGTGTCACCTTGCGGACCCGGTGGTTGCCGTAGTCGGCGATGTAGAGGTTCCCCGAGCCGTCCACCGCCACCCCGATCGGGGCGTTGAGTTTGGTGGCGACGGCGGGGCCGCCGTCGGAGACGAACCCGGCCTGGCCGTTGCCGGCGACGGTGGTGATCATCCCGTCGGGTGTCACCTTGCGGACCCGGTGGTTGGAGTAGTCGGCGATGTAGAGGTTCCCCGACCCGTCCACCGCCACGGAATGCGGGGCGTTGAGTCTGGTGGCGACGGCGGGGCCGCCGTCGGAGACGAACCCGGCCTGGCCGTTGCCGGCGACCGTGGTGATGATCCCGCTGGGTGTCACCCTGCGGACACGGTGGTTACTGGCATCGGCGATGTAGAGGTTCCCCTCCCTGTCCACCGCCACGGAATGCGGGTTGTACAGCTTGGTGCCGACAGCCGGGCCGCCGTCCACGACGAATCCCGCTTCGCCGTTTCCGGCCGCTGTGATGATCGTTCCGTCGGGGAATGCCGCTGTGGCGGGAGTTCTGGTGGTCATCGCTGTTCCTCCTGTTGTGGTGCGGGGCGCGGCGCCGGCCGGTGTTCCGGTGGAGGCGGGCCCCGGGCTGTTACGACCGCGCTCGGACTGCGCTCGACGCGCGGAGTACGTTGGGGACGGCCATGCGTGGGAGACGGCTGGCATAGCGCTCGGCCCGGCGGCAGCCGAGCGACATCCGGGTCAGGGGACCTCCACCCAGGCGTCGGTCGTGGTTCGCTCTCCCGGCAGCCGCAGAGCCAGCCGCTCCGGCGCGATCTGGCGCCGACGGTCGGTGAGGACCGTGCCGGTTCGGCGTCGCGGCAGCAGCTTGCACACCGACACCCCGGCCATGAGCAGGGTGGTGGCCGCGACCACGGTGGCGAGGGTGTCGAAGCCGGAACGTCGCCGGGAGGCGAGCGCGGAGGCTCCGCCGGCTCCCAGAGCACTGGCCAGTGGCACACCTGCGTACACGGATCTCCCGTCTCATCTCCCGCCCGTCATCCCCGCACGCCGCCACCGCTGCTCTGGCTATCCGGGATGGCGTTGGGGGCAGTGCCGGTCCTGTCAGGTTGCGCACCAGCGCTCCTCACGCCGCCGGGCCATGTCCCACAGGGAGCGCACGTACACCGCGTGCTGGAACAGGTCGTAGACCAGCTCGACGGCGAGGGTGCCCGCCAGCAGCTGGGACCTGAAGCCCGCTCCGCGGGCGGTGACGACCTTCTCCGCGACGAAGATCAGGCCGATGGCGACCCAGAACGGGGAGAACTCGGGGCGGCCGCGGGCCAGCATCCACCCGGTGAAGCACAGGTACATGGCCAGGGCCAGCACGGACAGCCCCATGAGCCCCTGGCGGACGATGTACGGGGCGGTGACTCTGGTGAAGCCGTAGTCCCGCAGGTTCTCCAGAGCCCCGCGCTGCCAGCGCAGGCGCTGGTGCCACAGCTTCGGCACGGTGATCATCACCTCGGTGACCACCCGGCAACCCGGAGGCGAGACGGTGCGGTAGCCGAGGGTGCGTACGGCCTTGGTGATCTCGTCGTCCTCGGTGAGCGAGGCCAGCGAGTAGTAGGAGGCGCCGCCGCCAATGAGACCGTCCAGGCGCGCCTGCCTGATCTGCAGCAGGGTCGATACGCGGAACAGCGTCGCGGTCCCAGTGAGGACATCGGCCCGGTAGGAGCGCCGTGCGATCTCCCGGGCGTAGCGCTGGAACTCGATCCGCTGCAGGACGCCGAGCAGCCCCCCGCCCGGCTCGCCGTAGAAGATCCCGCCGACCGCCCCCACATCCGCGGTCATCGCCTCGACGGCGCAGGCAACGAAGGACGGGGCGAGGGTGGTGTCGGCGTCCTGGACGAGGACGAGGTCATCGGCAGCCAGCCCGCCAAGGACCCGGTCCAGGGCTTGGTTGAGCGCCCCGGCCTTCTTGTCACGGTTGCCTGCGGACTCCACCACCACCGCCCCGGCCCGTCGACCGATGTCCACGGTCGCGTCGGTGCAGCCGTCGGCCACCACGACGATCCGGTCCGGCTGCCGGCTCTGCGCCCGCAGGGCCGTGATGGCCGCGCCGATGCGGTCGGCCTCGTTGTGTGCGGGGATCAGCGCGATGATCCGCGGTGCCGCCATGCTGCGAGGAGAGGGCCACACGCGGGCATGATGCGTGGGTCTTCGCATAACCGTGCTCCTGACCGCGCGCCCGCATCACCGAGCGCACCAGGGGACAGTGCCAAGGGGACTGCGCTTATGGGGACGTGGTGTACACAGGCAAGCGCCCGACAGGGGCGTGGCACGCAGACCACCCCCTACGGCTCCTGAGGATGCGGCTGCCAGGCGGCCGCCGCACCGAGCCGCAGCCATGTCGGCGCATGCCTGCTCGCTGGTGTTACCCAGCGACCGCCGGACGGACTTTCATCCGGCATATGCATCCCTTCCACCGTGGGGGACGGCTCGCGGGACTCCTCACTCGAACGGAGCAGGACCTGCCGAAGCACAAAGCGCTGCGTTTCCCGCTCCGGCGCACCACCCCAAGCACGCACGCGCCCCCCACCCCGGCCAGCCCCGAGCACGGCAGCGCCCACGCCGCCGTGCATACCTCCTGCACGCGGGCGGAGCGCCGGAAGCAGACTTGACCACCGGGACCTGCACTGGCTGAGTGCGGCCATCGCCCGCGAGTACCTGCACACAGCCCTGTTGCAGCGAGCTCTGCCTCGCGCAGACCTGCCGCACCCGCGACCTGGCCACGGAAACTGATGGTCTTCGCCGTCGGCCTTGGCCTCCCTGCCCTGTCCCATGGACCGCTGCGGCGGTCTCCGCCCTCGACGCGCTTGGGCGAGCCGTCCTAGGCTGCCGTCGCCCGCTGATCACGCCCGAGCGCCACACAGGCCCGATCCGGACACAACGTGACAAGGAAGAGCGCCGAGGTCCCGCCGCGCCGCCCCCGGTAGACAGACGGGTTTGGCAGCCGGTGGCACGGAGGCGGCAGGCGAGGCGCACTGTCCGTGCAGGCACTCGTGATCTTAGGATCACGGTACGGCTTTCCCCGACGGATACGGGCCCTGTCACGTCACGGCTCGAGACATCGCGCCATGGAACTCACTTGGGTGGTAAGAACCATGGCCGAGGTGGATAGCGCCTTCCAGACGCGGGAGCCATACCGGGTCTGGCACTGCAGGGAGGCAAGCAACCACCCACGTCCGCACCTGTTCTGACAAACATCACATGACCCTGCCTCGAGGCCTGGATGAAACTTCTCCTGCCCGTCACTCTTGATGAAGTAGTCGCTGTCTGGCTTGGCGCTGAGGTTGACTCCAATCGGTTCGGCGCCATCGTGTGCAGCATGCTGCGGCGCGACGGTCTGCCAGCCGCGCTGGTGACAGACCCGGACCTCACCGACGAGCAGGCGAACGCCGCTCGGCTGGGTCTGCTACGCGAATACCGTGGATTTGACCAGGCGGATACCTCCTTGGAGACCTACAGCGGAGGGCTACCCGTACGGGATCTGGCCTGGTGGCGGGTGAGCATCGACGCGGCTGACGTGGCTCGTCTGCACTACATCAACTGGGACTACTGGGTGGCAGTCACCGGCGGCACCCGGCTGGCGGCCACGTTCGCGTCGGCGAAGCTGGCCGAACCGGATGAGGCTGATGCATTCGATACTTTGCGCGACGCCTTCGTAGCCGGGGCTCCGGTCCCTGAGATCATTCTGGTTGACTCCGGTCCTGACACGCGAGTCGTCATTCTGGAGGGCCACGTACGAGCCACCGCCATGGCGATGGCCGGCGACGACCTGAAGGAGCGCACGGCGCTTCTGGGCCGCAGCGAAGTGGTCGCAGACCAGTGGTTTTACTGACTCGGCGGCGGTCGGGATCGGCGGCCTGACCGCCTTGGAGTCAGAGTGAGCAGGAACCGTCCGCTGGGGTGGGCGAGGAGGGGCGGGCGGCGTGGATGGCGTGGACGGCGGTCCAGGAGTGCCCGAACCGCAGGAGTTCGGTAGCGGTGACCGCAGTGCGCGACACTCGCCTCCCCTGGAGCATCGAAGAAGTGCGCGGCACATCGGGCCATAGGTGAGCGTGGCAGACCTCAGCCATGGACGTGGTCGTCCTGCCGTAGCCGAGGCTCCAGCAGGCGCAGCGCGCCCTTCGCCGCTCCCGCCAAGAGACGCCCAGGAGCACGTCCGGCCGCCACCACGCCCGGCCTGAGCTCAGCTAGCGATCAGCTCACGCCGCGTGGTGGCGTTTTGTGCCTGTGTGCCGCCACCGACTCCGCCTCGTGCCCGTTGGAGTGGCAGTTGTATCTGCCGCGTGAGTGGACGGACGAGCCGGACCGATGCCGCAGGGCAGGTGTCCCCGACGATGTGGTGCACCGGGAGAAGTGGCGTCTCGCGCTCGGCCTCCTGGACACCCTCGCCCAGTGGCGGCTGAAGGCGCCGGTCGTGGTCGCCGACGCCGGCTACGGCGTCAGCACCCCCTTTCCGGCTCGGTCTTGAGGAGCGAGGACTGTCCTATGTCCTGGCCCTGAACGGGAAGGAAGTCGCCCACCGGGAGGATGCCGAGCCGCACCAGCCTGCTTATGGCGGGCTCGGACCGCCCACCCTTCCCCGCTACCGCACCCCACCGCGAGCCGTCTGCGTCCTCGCAGCGCAGGCGGGTGCGGAGCGGTTCACCGAGGTGACCTGGAGGCAGGGCAGCAAAGACACGATGACCTCGCGGTTCGCGGTGCTGACAGTGCGGCCCGCGCGCAAGCAGTCCCTGGCCGCAGCTCAGGAGGCGGGCGGCGGCCGCAACCGGTGGGACGGCGTCCTGCCCGTCCGACCCTCAGGCGGCTCGACCCAAAAGTCCGCGCACCGGCCCGACCCTCTACCAGGTCCTCGATGCTCTTCAGGACCTGCTGAGGTGCTGCACCGGTACATGCTTCACCTGCGGACGCCGCCTGCCCAGCCCTCGGAGCATCCGCAGACAGCCCAGAACCTAACGAAGCACTACTAGCCGTGGTCGAGCGGACCACGACCTCGCCGTACTCGTCGGCCTCGGCGTCCTGTTCGACGGAAGGAGCGTGGCACACCGTCTTCCGCGACCCGTGGCGTCTCGGCGGGCCACACAAGTGAGCTGCGAGGCGCTCCTCACCAGCATGGGCGAGAAGCCCGGCAGTCTGGTCGCTCAGTTGTTCCAGGTTTCGTCGTAGGGATCGTGGGGCGTTGGTGCCGGCCTGGCTTCGGTGACCTGGAGGAAGGGGATCGGGCCGTTGTTCACAGGGTCCCGGGTCCGCTGCGCGGTATACCTGCCTGTCACCTCCAGCCATGCGTTCGGCTGCAAGACGGGCGGAATGTTCCCGGTAAGGCCGATTTTCACCGGCTGGGCGTCTGCGGCACAGCAGTTGAGGGCCATGCGGACGAGGTAGGGAGTTCCCGAGCGAGCCACGGCGACGAAACCGGTGATCCGCACGCTGCGGCCTTCCAGGGAATGGCCGTGGTCGTAGAACGCGCGGCCCGCATAGTCGACCAGGCTGATCGGTACGGGGTCGCCGGTCGGGAGTTTCGCATAGCCGTACGGTGGCTGCAGGGCTGTACCGGTGCGCATCGCGCTGTAGGAGCCCAGGGCCGGCGGGGCGACGAGGATGAGGGCGAAGAGGGGGAGGACGAGGAGCCATGACATGAGAGGTTCGCGGTGGGTGTGCTCCCGGGTCTCGTCACCGGTACAAGCCTCCCGGACCTTGCGACGCGCGCGCTTCCACTCGTACCAGGCCGTCGCCAGCGCAGTCACGGTCAGGAGCGTCCCGGCCATCAGCAGCAGAGGGCGCAGGCCCGCTTTGACGTAGCGCAGGTACAGGTCGGTGAGGCCCGCGTGCAGCAGGGCCACGCCGATCAGGAGCAGGACCGCCGCCTGTGCCTGCCGGTTCACAGCAGCACCGTCCCGGTCAGCACCGCGCCCGCGATGGCGAGGGCGAAAGTGGTGGGTGCGAAGCGCAGCGCGAAGCCGCGGCCGAAGGTGCCCGCCTGCATCGCGAACAGCTTCAGGTCGATCATCGGGCCGACCACCAGGAACGTAAGCCTGGCCGTCAGTGAGAACTGGGTCAGCGACGCCACCACGAACGCGTCGGCCTCCGAGCAGATCGACAGCACTACGGCGAGGACCGCGAGGGCCAGGACCGCAAGTACCGGATTGCCGGCTGCCGTGCGCAGCCAGCTCGCCGGAGCCGCTGTCTTCAGCGTGGCCGCGGTCATTGCGCCAAGGACCAGGAAGCCACCCGCGTGCATCGTGTCGTGCCGGACCGAGCCCCAGAACCTCTCTCCTTTGCTCTGGCCGGTGTCCTTCGTGTGTGCTGGCAGGCGCAGCCAGTCGGTGCGGCCGAGGCGCTGCCACAGCCAGCCCATCACACAGGCCACCAGCAGACTCGCCAGGAAGCGGGCCAGGACCATCCGCGGGTCGCGTGGGAAGGCGACGGCCGTGGCGGTCAGGACGATCGGGTTGATCGCTGGGGCGGACAGCAGGAACGCGAGGGCCGCGGCCGGTGTGACACCCCGTCTCACCAGTGCGCCGGCCACCGGCACGGACGCGCACTCACAGCCAGGCAGTACCGCACCCGCCACACCGGCGACCGGGACGGCGAGGGCGGTACGGCCGGGCAGGGCGCGGGCGAAGAACGAGGGCGGTATGAAAACGGCGATCGCCGCCGACAGCAGCGCGCCGAAGACGAGAAAGGGCAGCGCTTGGACCACCATCGCGACGAACACCGTCATCCAGCTCTGCATCACCGGGGTGGCCAGTGCCCGGCGGATCGGGCCCTGCATGAGGACAACGATGAGCAGGAGCATGGTCAGGGCGAGGGAGGAGTTGAAGTGCCACCTTTCCTGGCCTCCTCGGTCCCGCTCCCCGCCGGCTTGTGGTTGCCGAGTCCGGGAAAACGGCCCGGGCGGGGCGGCTTTGCTGATGGCCACGGGTGAGCTACCTCCGGCAAGGTCGTGCGAAGGTAAGTGCCTTCTCCTTCCATACGGCCGCGATGCCTCGGTGTCTCACCGTGAAGATGCGCAATTACTCCCGCAACTACGGTGGCGCGCGTCCATCGCTGGCAGGTCAACTCCCTGCATCGACGAAACCTGAGCGAGTCACCACGCGTCTCCCCTCCCCGAACGCGGGCAGGTGCATCCTCACGCCGACCGGGACGTGACGGCGTGACGTCCCCACACGGTGTTCGCCCACTCTGCGGGGCTCCTCACCAGACCAGGCTGGTCCTCCTCAAGCGTTGCACGACCGGGCCAGCCCGCTCTCCTTAGCTCCCTGGCACTGTGGCCTGCCCTTCGGGTCACCTTGCCGACCAGATGAAGATGGTGGCGAGGTGGAGTCCGGCGAGGTAGATGGTCGCGGTCAGGCCGCGCCACTGTTTGAGCTTGTTGATGCACCGTTCGAGGGTGTTGCGCTGCTTGTGGGCCTCGCCCTCGAAGGTCCATAGGGCAGGGCGCGACCGCTCTCAGCGCTTGCGTCGACGCCCGCCCCGGCCCGCTGCCACTCCCGCGGTTGTCGTTTCCCTCTCCGGGCCGGGGCGATCGGCTGCGACCACCAGGGCCGCCAAGAGCGTCGTGACCGGTACCGAGGCGACCAGACCGATGGAGCCGACCAGTGTGCGGACGATCTCCTCGGCCACCAGCTCGCTGTTGGCGACTGTGCCCACGCCGCTCTGGGCGATGGAGAACAGGAGCAGCAGCGGCAGGGCGGCGCCGGCGTAGGCGAGGACGAGGGTGTTGACCACGGAGGCAATGTGGTCGCGGCCGATGCGGATGCCTGCCCGGTACAGCCCGCGCCATCCCATCGTGGGGTTGGCGTCGTGCAGCTCCCAGACGGCCGATGTCTGCGTCACCGTGACGTCGTCGAGCACGCCGAGGGAGCCGATGATGACGCCTGCGAGGAGCAGACCGCTCATGTCGAGCTTCGGATAGAGACCGTGTATCAGGCCGGTGCTGTCGTCCGTGTTGCCGGTGAGGGCGGCCCATCCGATGAACGCAGAGCCCAGGATGCCGATCAGCGCGAGCGAGAGCAGGGTGCCGAGCACCGCCACCGATGTACGGGCCGACAGGCCGTGGCACATGTACAGCGCGATCAGCATGATGGCACTCGAGCCGACCACCGCTACGAGCAGTGGATTCGAGCCCTGCAGGACCGCGGGCAAGATGAAGAAGTTCAGCACCATGAAGCTGATGGCCAACGCGACCAGCGCCATCACCCCGCGCAGCCGACCCACCGCTACGACGGCGAGTGCGAAGATGCCGGCGAGCAGGCCCATCGGGAAGCGGCGGTTGACGTCGGCGACTGAGTACTGCAGGTACCTGGGAGCGGAGGGTTCGTAGGCGGTCACGACCTTCTCGCCCTGGTGTAGTTGTCGCGTCTGGTCGGGCTGCACGATCTCGGTGAAGGTGCGGCCCTTGTCCTTGCCGGTGTCGACTCGGATCGTGGCTTTGTGGCAGGTGCCGTTCGCCTCTTGCTGCGCCGAGTTGCTCTCGGCGGTGGAGGTGTCGCCGGTGGGGGTCTCGCCGGAGGCGTTCACCGACTTGCAGCTCACCTCGACGACTTTGGTGACCGTCGCCTGCTGGGTCTGCTGGTCGAAGCCGACGCCGGTGCGCTTGTGCGGCGGCGCACCGCCCGGCCACAGCACCACGAGCCCCACCACGACCGCGGCTGTGAAGGGGATCAGGATCGCCGCGATGACCTTGCGCAGGTGCCGGGAGACCGGCGTGGCGGGCCCGTGGCTGTGGCTGTGTCCGTGAGTATGCGCTGGTGCGTGACCGGCCGCGTCCGCTCCGGGACCGTGACCGGAGCCATGCCCGGTCACGGGTGCGTGCCCGTGGCCTGTCGTCTGAGAGGGGACATGGTCCGTGCCGGCATCGGGTGCGTAGCCGGGGTGAGGTGTCGACTCAGGAGGATTTCCGTACCCGTAGTCGCTTGCACGATCACCCCTCGGTGAGGGCGGGTCGCCGACTCGGATCCAGTCTCCGGCACTCTGCCGGTCAGCGGTTCCCATGCCGTGCCCCTTCGCGGTTGTCCGTGCCCTCCCCGGAGCCGGTCCTGGGCGGCGGCTCTGAGGAAGAGTACGGGAACGGCTGTGCCGTGCACTCAGCCCGGGCGTCGCCGGACGATCGAGCGTTCTGCTCACTGTGTATGGATCATGAACCTCTTCACCGGCCGCATTGTCCGCACCGCTCCGGGCGCGTGCCGCGAAAAGCCCGTCGCCATTCGAAATCCCATGATTTGGTCATGACGGCGTGTGGGCGGGGCTCCCGGACGGCCCGCTCGCCTATCTTCAGCCGTGTATCCGATATTTGGAGTAAAAATGCCAAAAGCGGATGAAATGATCGATGCGGTCGGAGGGGTGGCGGCAGTAGCCGTCCGTAGGCCTCAACGTCGCCGGATCTCATGGCCGATGGTGGCCGGAAGCCTGGCAGTCGTGAGTGTGGCCGTCCTGGGTCCGGCGGCTTGGGGCGCCCAGTGGCTCAGTCATCCCGCCGTCCAAGCCTGGCGCACGGTGTGCCTTGCCATCACTGTTCAGGCGCTTCCTTTTCTCCTCCTGGGCACGGTTCTGTCCGGAGCAATCAACGCGTTCGTACCCGCCGAGCTGTTCACGCGGGTGCTGCCGAAGCGACCCACGCTCGCGGTTCCGGTGGCCGGCGTGGCAGGCGCCGTGCTACCCGGCTGCGAGTGCGCCTCCGTCCCGGTCGCGAACAGCTTGATCCGCCGGGGCGTCACCCCGGCCGCCGCCTTCGCCTTTCTGCTCTCCGCGCCCGCGATCAACCCGGTGGTACTGACCGCCACCGCCGTGGCCTTCCCCGACAGTCCGGCGATGGTCGCGGCCCGGCTGCTCGCGTCGCTCGCGACCGCCGCCGTGATGGGCTGGTTGTGGCTCTGGCTGGGCCGGGAGAAATGGCTGCGGCCGACCGTCCGGCACACCGGCCACCGGCACGGTCACAGCCGGTGGACCGAGTTCCGGCTCGGCTTCCAGCACGACCTCCTGCACGCCGGGGGCTTTCTCGTCCTCGGTGCCATGGCGGCGGCCACCTTCAACGTGACCGTGCCACGCTCCGTCCTCGACACCTTCTCCGGATCGCCCGGGTGGTCGGTCCTTTTCCTGACCGGACTGGCTGTGGTGCTGGCGGTGTGCTCGGAGGCCGACGCCTTCGTCGCGGCATCGTTGACCGGGTTCTCGCCGACCGCGCGGCTCGCGTTCATGGTGGTCGGGCCGATGGTCGACCTGAAGCTGATCGCGCTTCAGGCAGGAACGTTCGGGCGGGAGTTCGCCTGGCGCTTTTCCACCGCGACCACCGTGGTGGCGGTCGCCGCCAGCGCACTGATCGGAGGCGCGCTGCTGTGAGACGCCCCGTACAGGTGTCGCTCCTGGTCCTGACCGGCGCCGGTCTGCTGCACTCCGCGGTCCTCAACGACCTCTACCTGCGGTACGTCAAGGAGGGGTTGCGCCCGTTGCTGATCATCTCCGGCTTCCTGCTGGTACTGCTCGGCCTGGCGGGGGCGGTGCTCGACCGGGGACGGGATGAGCATGCCGACTACGGGCACGGTCACTCCGGCGCACCGCGCATCGCCTGGCTGCTGTTCCTGCCCGCACTGAGCCTGCTCCTCTACGCCCCGCCGGCCCTCGGCGCGTACACCGCGGCGCGCTCGAACGACAAGGCGGTCAAGGAGCAGAAGCAGTTCGCTCCGCTGCCCGCGACCTCACCGCTGCCCATGACCCTCACGGACTACACCGCCCGCGTCCGCCAGGACCGCGCACTGGCCATCAAGGGCCGCACCATCCTGATGACCGGCTTCGTCACCCCGGCCAAACAGGGGGACGGCTGGTATCTGACCCGGATCATCTTCACCTGTTGTGCTGCGGACTCGCAGTCTGTGAAGGTACGGATGTACGGGACTGAAGCCCCGCCCGCCAACACCTGGCTGGCGGTGACCGGGACCTGGCATCCGAAGGGCACGCTCGGCACAAGGGCCGCCGAAGCCGCCCTTGACGTCCACGGCACCAGACCGATCTCCCCACCGGTCAATGCCTACACGGACGACCTGCCGCTCACACCTGACTCAGCAGCCGGCAGCGAGCTCAGGGCTGCACGAGGTGGTGCAGGGTGAGACGGGCTAGGGATGCGTAGGCCAGCAGCACGGGCTGCGGGCCGGGCATCGTCGGGTGCGCCGGAACGTCCCCCGGCCGATCACGATCGGCCGGGAGACGGCCTCCCGCCCACTGAGGATTGAGGCATGCGAGCCCGATCTCGTTGAAGCGGTGGATTACGTCCCTCGCAGTGTCATCGTCTGCCTGCACCAGGCGGGCGATGACCGGGACGGTGCTGCCGCCCGCCGAGGCAAGCAGCATCATCGCCCGCCTGAACCGCACCGAGCTCGTGCTGCCCCGCCGCACGATCTGCTGAAGCCTCTGCCCCTCCTGCTCAGTCAGCCTGCGGACCTTGACCTGTGGTGCCATTCCCGCCCCTTGGTTGGTTCACGTCCAACCAACACAACGAGCAACCCGGCAAACGTTCCCGGTCACAGCACTAGACACAACGGGCTCCCCCTGGTTATCAACGCTATGCATTCGCCGAAGCGGCGACCAGTCCTGTATGGCCTATCGCCTGCCAGCGGCTCTCCCGCTCCTTGCTGGCAGAGGAGACGGGGGACATCGCCGCCCGCGCCCAGGCCGTCGAACTCCTGAACGAAGACACGGACCTTGACTGCGCTGCCGTGCGTTTCTGTGCCCGGCCGTGCGCAGTCGTCGAGTCCGCCCTGCCGCGCATCCCGCACGGGCACGGCCGGTATCGGCCGCTGCGCTTCCATCAGGCGACGGTAGGGTGGTCGAACTCTATGGTCCCGCGGCCATGCCGAACTACTCCACTCCGCACACAAGTTGTCTCACCATTGAGCCGATCGATATGGAGCGTGTGCGAGTCGAGACGGTCCGGGCCCGCACGGCGCGTGCTGGCTTACCTCGCTGGTTCTGGCCGCGCATTCACACCGTCCGAGCCTGGGCCATTGGCAGTTGAGTACCGGCATCCGCTGGGGCGACGCCGGTACCTTGGCCCACGACTGGCTCGAGTACAGTCCGCTCCTGGTCGATATCGCCGCGGACCAATTCACATCCCACGCATCAATGCGCGACGTAGTTGACGTAGATTTGTCCGGTATCATTGTCAAATACGCTGACCGTTAGGTCCGATGGATTGACACCCACGTACTTGCCCCATAGATGAATCAGCTGTTCTGCTCCATTTTCATTGTCGTACGGAGCATTTACACGGATCGTTGCCGCATCCGGCGTCGAACTATCCACCTTAGTCACCCCCTTCCACGGCTTACCGTGTTCGTCGAGCCACTTGCGAAACTCGATCGTCTTCGGAAGGGCCACAAATGGCTCAGTGTCCGCCGCGTAGGGGTCCGCAGGCTTATTCTCCGAGCACCCAGTACACGCCAGGGTCAACAAAACGACGGCAGCACCAAATATCTTGCGCACGACTGACCTTTTCTATCTATTGGTCCAAATATGACGAGTTCTAGTCGAATCGCCCACAAAAGCATCCTGCTACCCGCATCGCAGCCGCGTTTGCTTTGGATCTGCACAGGGCAGGAGCAAGGCTGGGCCCGACCGGCCTTGCGGCGATGTGGGACGAGTACTGGTGCCCTGGTAACCGCCGGCGGTGAGACCTAGGAGCTGTTGCTGCCGGACTCGGTGAACACAGTGCAGTCGCTAGTGCCGACCGCGACTGCAGCGTTCTCCTCCCATAACTAGCGGTCTCGGCAATCCTGCGATTCCTCGTGCATGGTCAAACCTTGCAGAAGTCGCTGCTCTTCAAAATCTTGTTGATCTGCTTGCCTTGTGCCTCAGTGGTCGTCACATCCTTGTACGTGAAGCGCTGAGACGCCGACCAGTCCATCCTGCTGCCACCACCGTTGATCGCGCTGCACTGGTTGCGGGCCGCGTCGATGGCCTTGTCGTCGTACTTCACGATGTCCGGATTAACCGCAGAGAGATCGTGAAGCAGTTGAGCACGCTTAGCACCGGTGGGCTTAGGTGGAATGCCGGCGGCCTTTTCGGCAGCGCCCCAGTCGACGCTCGGTGTCGCCGAGGGCTTCGGCTTGTGAGGCTTCGGGTTGTCCTTCCGGCTGCCGGCGGTGGCGGACTTATCGCTCTTGCCGCCGCCGGTGTCGTCGGAGCTTCCGCTGGCGATGCCGCCTACCACGAAGAGAGCGAAGATGCCGAGGCAGCCAAGTCCGACCTTCTTCCCGGTGCTGTGCTTCTTCGGCGGCTGTGGCGCAGGCGCGCTCCATCCGGCTTGCTGCTGCGGGTACTGCGCCTGATGCATGTTCTTCCCTGGGTCTGTGCTGTGCCTTGCGGGTGTGTGACTAGTGAAGGAGTTGTGCGGTTGTGCTGCATCGGCGATGTTCACTTAATCGTGATCATCTGGCAGCGGGTGCTGCCCACGCTCCATCCCAGTAGGACGGGTGAAACCCGGAACTGCGCAGCTCAGGTCTTGTAGTGGATGCCGTCCGGCGGCCTTCGCCGACAGCAGCCAGGAACAATCCCCGCAGACCCGGGGACGAGTTCTACACGCCCGTGTCCGGTCACCGGCCGCCGCAGCTACCCCCGAGGCGCGAGGGTGACGCATCGCCGACGACTGCGTCTTCCTGCACGTGACGTCCGCTCGCGGGGGTAGCTCGCCAACACCAGCCCACCCGCTGCCCGAACTGCGTTGTCCCTGTGCCTGCGGGGGTAGCTCCAGCCGGGTCGTGGCAGTGACCACCATCTGATCGTCGTCCCCGCGCCACGGGGGGTAGCTCGGCTGGCTCCCTCGTGCCCGCCGCCCCGGCCGCCGGGGTCGGCTTCCCACCCGCTTACTCCCGGGCGAAGGCCCCGACCTCGCCTGTCGTGTCCCAGCCCGGCCACGGCCCTACGCCACCGTTCCCACGTCCGCACCCAGAGAGCCAGTTGCGCCTGCGCCGCCCGCCCCAGGGCCTGGTCGGTGAGAGTGACTCGCTTGAAGGCAGGATGTAGCACTGGTCACTCTGGCCGCCGTGCTCGCCGGCGAAGGCATGCCCGAAGTGCACGCGACTCGGCGGTGCCGCTGGGGTTCCGATCGCTGTCGGGGTATTCGTCTACCCGCCAGCAGTATTGGCGGTGACAGAACGGGAGAAAGGTCTCGTAGCGGTGACGGGCAAAAGGGATGTGGCTCTCGCCAGGAGATTGGCCGCACTGGCACGAACGGGTCTGTCGGCGTCGGCGGACGCGGGTATGGACCGGTTCGCGCGGTTGGTGGCGAACATGCTGGACGTGCCGGTGGCGCTGGTGGCGCTGGCCGAGGACGGCCGCCAGGTGTTTCCAGGCATGGCCGGGGCGGGCCAGCCGTGGTCGGTGTCCCGGCAGACCGCGCTGGCGCACTCCCTTTGCGAGTACGTGGTGGACTCCGGTGCTCCGCTGGTAGTGACCGATGCCCGTACCGATCCCCGGACGCTCAGCGGACCGGTGGTCGCCCACCTCCGCGCGGCCGGCTACGCGGGCATGCCGCTGGTCGACTCCCACGGGGTCGTCCTGGGCGCGCTGTGCGCGGTCGATCCCCGGCCTCGTCAGTGGAGCGAGCGGGAGGTGCAGGCACTCGAGGACCTGGCCGCCGCGTGCGGAGCGGAACTGCGGCTGCGGATCGTCTCCCGGCAGGCCGAGGAGGCCCGCGCCGAGACGGCCGCGCTCCTGGCACGCTCCGAACTGGTGCTGAGGGCCTCGGAAGTCCTGGCCGACACCGTCGGGGTGGAGGAGGTCCGCACCCAGGTCGGTGAACTGATCACCAGCGATCTCAAGCCGGTCTACGTCGGCTTCAGCCTCGAACCCGTGAACCGCCCGGGCCGGGCCCGCAGACAGCCGCCTGCCGAGGCTCAGGCGCCGCAGGTCGACCCGGAAGAAGGCGCGTGGCCCACGGCCCGCGCCGTGCAGCGCAAGCGCCTGGTGGAGGTGCACGGCATCGACGAAGTCCGGGCCGCCTACGGCAGGGATGCGGCCGCCCGCTGGGAACGCCTCGGCTTCGCCTCCATGGTGTGCCTACCCCTCGCTGGCACCCGCCGGATGCTCGGAGCGCTGGCCCTGGCCTGGGACACCCCGCACAGACCCGACCTGGCCGAACGCGCGGTCCTGTACGCCATCAGCGGCTACGCCGCGCAAGCACTGGAGCGGGCCCAGTTCCTCGACGACCGCATCGACGTGGCCCGCCAACTCCAGGAGGCCATGCTCACCGACCTGCCCACCATCGACGGGCTGGAGATGACCGCCCTGTACCGGCCCGCCGCCGCGCAGGACATGGTCGGCGGCGACTGGTACGACGCCTACACTCTCAACCGCGCCAAATGCCCCGACGGCGAAACCGCGACGCTCGCGGTGACGATCGGCGACATCACCGGCCACGACATGCGCGCCGCAACCCTGATGGGGCAAGCGCGCAGCATGCTCCGCCAAGCCGACCACGACCACCCCGACGGCGGCCCCATGACCGCCGTACAGGCCCTGGAGAGCGCCAACACCGCGCTGAACATCAACCTGTCGGGCACCCTCGTCCACGCCCACCTCGCCCCCGCCGCAGACGGCTGGACCCTGACCTGGACCAACGCCGGCCACCCAGCCCCCCTGTTCGCCCGGCCAGGCACAACCTGCGAGCACCTTGACCAACACGACCTGCTGATCCACCCCGGCCTGCACGGCCACCGCACCCAGCAGCGCCTGCACCTGCCCGTCGGCGCCACCCTCCTGCTCTACACCGACGGGCTCGTCGAACGCCCCGGACATGACATCGACGCCGCCATCCAGCACGCCTGCGCCCTTCTGCACGAGGGCGCCGACAGCCCGCTGGAGGAAGTTCTTGAGACGATCGCAGACCTCGTCGCGGGGGACACGCCTGCCGACGACGTCGCCCTCCTCGCCCTGCGCGTCACGCACCCACCCCACGCAGGTCCCGTGCCGACTGCACCGTGATTCAGCGCGACACCAACCCCTCGACGCCGACGACGCCCGCCAGCCGCTCACCGGCGACCGGGCGTTCTCCTGGTCTTGCGACTTCCGCCGACGGGACACCGCCCCGGGAATACCCGACTACACCAGTCTGCTCTGCCGCTGAGGTTGCATCAAGCCCCACGCCACTGGTCCACCTCGCGCCGGTTCTGTGAGTGATGTGGCGGACGGAGGCGTTGGGGTCGCCTGCGCGGTTCACGGAGCTGACCGTAGCGACGGACGGCACACCACAGGCAAATTCACACCTACGGGCCAGATCAATGGGTGGCAGGAGGCGACCAGCGAGCCCAGTCCGGTAGTGGAGGCGGGCAGCAGTCCGAGTGGAGATGACGCCAAGTACGGGGGAGCGGGAGCGCTGCTGGCTGGCCGTCGTCGCCGCGGCGGAGGCCGATCTCACACCACCCAACTCGGTATTGGGATAGCCCGGTATAACAATCCCTTGTACGAAGCTGCTTGCTGTGAGCGGCCCAGGGAGGGAAACCCACTTATGGAGCTGCGCCCCTTCGACCAGCCGAACGTCACGGCCGAGCGGTTCGCCCGGATCGGTGCCTTCCTGGACGCTCGCATTACCCCGCCGTCGCCGATGACGTGCCCCACGCGGGCGTCGCGGTGTCCCAGGACTACTTGTCCTCGGAGAACTCCGTCGTTCTCAAGCCTCGTACCGGGCCGGTAGGGTCCCGGGCATGAGCGAGCAGGCGATCCTGATGATGGGTCCGGCGGCCGGCCAGGTCGTCGACGTGGAGTTGAACGGAAACGGGTGGCCCCCGGACCACCTGGTGGTGGAGCCCGTATCGCAGGAGCGCGTAGCCGAGTGGCTCAGGCCGCTGGTGCACGAGCCGGAGATCTACCTACGGACGTTCTGGAACTGGAGCGTCAACGGCAAGCCTGCCAAGGACGAAGAGGGTCGATGGGTCTTCATGGGGCGCGACCCGCGCGATCCGAACCGTCACGCTCGTTAGCCTGGCGGGCCATCTACACCGCCTTGGATCCTGGATAAGCTCCCGCTCTCTGGAGCATAACCATCGTGGCGGGCACTCAGGAAGGAAGCCGGGGCGCCGGTCGGCTCTCCAGCATCACGGTTATGCCGATGACTGCGACACTGTCCGCTAGGGACGGTCTCGTCCTTAAACTCTGCCGCGGTTGCCGATGAGTTCGTGCCGCCAGGGCCAGATCGCGGCGATCCGCAGGCGACGGCGGCGGCCGCCGCGGGTGATGCGGGCGGCTGCGTGCAGCCGCCGGTAGCGCAGCTTCTTCGGCTCAGCGGTGGCCAACTCTCCTTCCAGCAGCAGGGTCTGGGTCCAGGCGAGCAGGTCGGTGGTGACCAGGGACAGCTCCAGCCATGCTTGATTGAGGGTGAAGTGGCGGGAGGGGGAGCGGCCGAAGCCGGTGGTCTTTCCGCAGCGGATGCGGTCCTCGAGGCGTGCGTGTGCGCGGTGGCGGACCTCCAAATGCTGCAGTGAGCCTTCGCCGTAGAGGGTGTCGGTCAGGAAGACCTGGTGGCGCATGCCCTCGTCGAGGTCGAACACGGACAGTTGGGCGCCGGGGTGCGGACGCTCGCAGCGGACGATGATCCGGGTGCCGTCGGGGTAGCCGTCCAGGTCGACCATGCCCGTCAGCTCGGCGACCTCGGCGCCGGCGCGGAGGGTGCTGTCTTGCTCCAGTGCGGGGTGGTGGTCTTCCCCCTCGGTATCGGTCAGTGGCCCGACATCGGGCGCAGGCGCACGGGGACGGAGGCGTGTCCGTTGCTGATGAGACTCGGCAGCTTCTTCAGCGCGGTTCGCTCCGTGGCGAGTTGGGCGTCGGGGAAGCGTTCGAAGAGCAGGCGAAGCGCGGTGGCGACTTCGAGTCGGGCCAGCGGGGCACCGAGGCAGAAGTGAACGCCGTGTCCGAAGGCGAGGTGTTCCTTGCTGGGGCGGGTGGCGTCGAAACGGTCGGCCTCCTTGTGCCAGTCGGGGTGGCGGTTGGCGGCGGCGTAGGAGGCAAGGATCGCCTCGCCGGCCTTGATCGTCCGGCCGTCGGGGAGCGAGATGTCGGTGCGGGCGTAGCGCAGGGGAAGGTGCTTGACCGCGGGCTGGTGGCGCAGGGTCTCCTCGACGACGTCCTGCCAGGTGCAGCGGCCTTCCCGGATGTGGGCGAGCTGCTGGGGATCGGTGAGCAGGGTGGTGATGGCCTGGTCGATCACGTTGACGGTGGTCTCGTATCCGGCGCTGATCACCAGCAGGAGCGTGTCGCGTAGCTCGGCGTGGCTGAGGGCGGAGCCGTCTTCCTCGTCGCGGGTGGCGATCAGCAGCGAGGCCATGTCCTCACCGGGCTCAGTGCGCTTGGTCTCGATCAGGACGTCCAGCAGGCCGTAGAGGGCGGCGGTGTTCGCGGCTTGTTCCTCGACGGAGAGATGGGTGGCGAACACGTTGTCCACCACGGTGCGGAACTCGGCGCGCTGGTCGGCGGGGACGCCCACGAGCTTGCCGATGACAGCGATCGGGAGCGGGTAGGCGAGGTGCTCGCGCAGGTCGACCGTCCCGTCGGCCGGGAGGCCGTCGAGGATGCCGTCGACGAAGGCCTCGATGTCCGCCTGGAGGGCGGCGGTACGGCGGGCGGAGAGGGCGGGGGCAACCATGCGGCGCAGGCGGCTGTGATCCTTGCCGTAGGCGGTGAACATGTTCTCCACCGCGACCCACAGGGCCAGCGGCCAGGTGGTGACGGTCTCTGCGAAGGCCGGCCAGTGGGCGCGGCCGTCCTTGGAGACGTCCTTGCTGGTCAGGAGCTGCTTGAGGAGGGCCGGGTCGGAGACCGACCAGGCGCGTACGCCGAGGATGTCCACCAGCGTCGCCGGGCCGCGCTCGCGCAGGGCCCGGTGTTCGGCGTCCGGGTCGGATCCGGTCGGGTCGAGGACGAGTATCTGCTGTTCGGACACGTTGAGGTCTCTTTCAGCTCGTGGGGAAGGTGACGGGCAGGGCGACCAGGCAGCGGTGGAAGGGAGGAAAACGCCAGACGACGTCGTCCCGGTGGCCGTCGAGGTCCATCACGGGCAGAGCGTCGACGACGTGGAGGATGGCGGCGTCGGCGATGAGGCACGCATGCGATCTGGCCGGGTAACTGTGCGGGCCGGCTCCCCAGGTGAGGTGGACCCGATTGGCCCAGCGGCCGGTGGGATCCCAGCGTGGAGTCGTTGTTGCAGGCGGTGTGACTGATGACCACCGGCGGTCGGCCGGAAGCAGAAAGCCGCCGATGTCGACCGGCCGGGTCGGGTAGGTCATCACGAAGTTCGCCAACGGGGGGTCGCGGTGCAGGACGCTGTCCTGAGCCTCGCGGACGGAGGCATCGCCTGCGTGCAGGTCTCCGGAGGACTCGGTGTTGGTGAGGGCGCTCGACGGCGTAGATTTCGTCGATGCTGCCTTCGGGCAGGTAGCGGCGGGGGAAGGCGATCCCTTGGTCGTGCATCTTGAAGAGCACGGCGGTGACCGGCCGCAGGAGCCGGTTGCGGTAGGCGGTGCGGGCCTCGGTGTGCTCTGTCCACTCGGCGCCGATCCGGGCCGCGGCCTCGGACTCGATCTGCTCCTGCAACATCCGCTCGGCCACACTCCGCACGAGTTCGAGTCGGTCCGCCGAACGTAGTGACTCCAGCAGGCGGAGTAAGTCAGGCCGGGACAAGGCCACCGCGCACCTCCTGCGTTGCTCCGGTTCACCATGGAGAGTTGCACGGTGGCTGCCTCATGCGCAGGGAGCGGAAACCGTCACCGGATGCACGCCCCGGGCATCCGCCCGCGCACACCCGCACGGTGGGCTACGGAGGTGAGTTGAGGACGCTCAGGACGTTCACATCGGTGATGCTGCCACCTGGGTCTGACAGTGGCAGTTGCCCCGCTGCGATCGCAGGGCACCGTCGCCGCGGACGTGACCGGTGATGGCGGCGCGCCCTTGAGAAGGGCGGCCCTGAGCGCGGCTCGTGGCTGTCGGGGCATGATCGGGGCGAGACGATTCCTGGGGGCACGTCAGGGGAGTCGCCCACGGGCACTCGCGCTCCCCGTGCCCGCGGGGATGGTCCCGCGCAGGTACTCGGGCTGTGCCCCGGCGCGTCGTGCGCGCCGGCCCGCGTACACGGAGACCTGGGCACGGTAGCCGTCCTACTTCGGCTCCGCCGCCCACCCGGCTAGCAGGGCAGGACTGTCCACCGGTGTGCTCAGTTTCGGCTCACAGGCTGACTTGGCCGACCGCGGAGGCCATCGAGGGCTCCGAACACGGCGAGATCGAGTACGACCTCACGCGGGCCGGATTGGAACGGAACCGATGGCCACGGCCGGGCGCGTTTGCCGGCGTGCGGCGTCCCGGCGGACCGCTCAGCGCCGCAGGTAGGCGAGGACCGCGAGGACCCGCCGGTTGTCCTCCGCCGACGGGGCGATGCCGAGCTTGGCGAAGATGTTCGCGGTGTGTTTGGCGACGGCGCTCTCGCTGAAATGGAGGGTGGCGGCGATGGCGGTGTTGGAGCGGCCCTCGGCCATGAGTTCCAGGACGTCGCGTTCGCGCGGGGTGAGGGCGGAGATCGTGCCGCGGGCCTCGCCGCGCGCCAGCAGGCGTCCGATCACCTGCGGGTCCAGGACGGTGCCGCCCGCGGCGACGCGGCGTACGGCGTCGATGAACTGGCCGGTGTCGGTGACGCGGTCCTTGAGGAGGTAGCCCACCGCGCCGTCGTCGCTGGAGAGGAGTTCGTTGGCGTAGAGCTGGTCGACGTACTGGGACAGGACGAGCACGGGCAGGCCGCGGTGGTGGCGGCGGGCTTCGAGGGCGGCCTGGAGGCCCTCGTCGGTGTGGGTGGGCGGCAGGCGTACGTCGACGACCGCTACGTCCGGCCGTTCCTCCAGCAGGGCGCGTAGCAGGCCGGGGCCGTTGTCCACCGCGGCGACGACGTCGAAGCCGTGCTCGGTCAGCGTGCGGAGCAGGCCGTCCCTCAGCAGGAAGAGGTCTTCGGCAAGGACGACGCGCACGGGATCTCCAGGGTGACGGTGGTCGGGCCGCCCTGCGGGCTGTGCAGGGCGAAGGTCCCGTCGAAGGTAGCCAACCGCCCGCGGACTCCGAGCAGCCCGGTCCCCCGAGAGGGATCCGCACCACCGCGGCCGTCGTCGGTGATGGTGACGCGCAGCCGCGGCCCGTCGGGGTCCGTGTCCTCGTGCACCAGCAGGACGCCCACGCGGCCGGCACCGGAATGCTTCGCCGCGTTGGCCAGCAGCTCGTTGACGGCGAAGTAGGCGGCCGACTCCACTGCGGCCGGCAGCCGCACGGCGATACGGACGTCGACGTCCACATCGAGGAAGCTGTCGAGGGCCAGGGAGCGCACGGCATCGCCCAGGCCGCGGTCGATCAGGACTGGCGGCTGGATGCCCCGGACCAGGCCGCGCAGATCCTCCAGGGCCCGCCCGGAGAGCTCGCGCACCTCCAGCAGCACCGCTCGGGCGGCTGGCGGATCGTCCTCCAGCAGCCGGGTCGCGCTGTCCAGGCGCATCCCGAGGGCGACGAGCCGCGCCTGGGCCCCGTCGTGCAGATCCCGCTCGATCCGCCGCAGCTCGGCCGCCTGCCCCTCCAGCACCTCGGTCCGGCTGTCCGTCAGTTGCCCGACCCGGCGCTGGAGCTCGGTGACGCGCGGGGCGGCGAGCAGCCGCCGTCCCCACCGCGCGTGCAGGCGCAGTACCAGCGGTGCGAGGAGCAGCCCCACCGCCGTGAAGCCGAGGCCCAGCACAAGCGCCGCGAGCATCAGCCCGGTGCTGTGGACGGGCACGAATGCGTACCAGTTGCCGTCGTCGAGGAGCCGCCACACGAACGGCTGTACGAGCGCCCCGAACAGCCCGTACACCACCAGGGACGGCGGCACGGCCACCAGCAGGCCGCCCACCAAAGGCTCCAGCCACGCCCAGGACAGGTCCCGCCACAACCCCGCGTCGGCCAGGACCGCGCGCGCCCCCGCGGGCCGGGGAAGCGGACCCGGTGCGGTGACCCGCACCCCCGACCACCGCTCCGCCCTCCGCCGGGCGATGTCACCGCACCGGCGCAACGCGCCCGAGGCGGGCGGCAGCAGCCACAGGCCCAGACCGACGGGCAACAACAGCAGCGCACCCACGACGCCCGCACCGGCCGCCATCACCCGCAAGCCCAGCAGACCGGCGAGATGGCAGCGGCCGACGGCGGCCAGGTGGCGGAAAAGCCCCGTACGGAGCGCGGCGGATCTCGAACTCATGTCCCGTGCAGGGTAGTCGCTCCAGGCACCGCCCCCGCCGCTCTCCGACCGGCCCGCAGCGAGAAGGCGACTACCGAGGCGGCCACCGGCAGACAGGACAGCCCGAAGCACACCATGGGCAGGACCGTGCCCGACTCCTCGTCCAGGAACAGAAGCAGCCCGATGTTGACCAGCGCGTGGAAGCCGCCGGCGAGCAGCAGCCGCCGCCATCCGCCCGTGCCCTCCAGCGCGACACCCAGGACCACCGACATCGCCACCGTGGCCATGAGGAACCCCGCGGCGTAGAGGGGCGCCTGCGCGAACACCTGCACGTGCCAGGCCCCCCACAACACACCCACCACCACCGAGGAGGCGACCCTCCCCAGACGGCTGCGCAGCAGCGGCTGGAGGAAGCAGCGCCAGCCCACCTCCTCCCCACAGGCCCCCACCAGCTGCGCCACCACGATCAGCGCGAACGCGTGCTGCAAAGACGCGGGCGACGTGAAGGGCACCTCCCCGCGGACCGCGTAGTACCCGAGCACGCAGAGCGCGACGATCAGCCCGGCCGCACCGAGCAGCATCGCACCGCCCAGGGAGCGGGGACCCGAACCCGCCCCGGCGGCGCCCCGCAACAGCTCGCGCGTCCGCCGGCGCCGGTACAGCGCCACCACGCCCACCGCGAGGGCCGGCCCGAACTGGGTGAGCTGCACGACCTCTTCCGGTATGCCGGTCGCCGGCTGCACCGCCCCCAGCGCCCCGGCCGCCACGAAGGCCACGACCGAGAACACGACCACCGTGCCCCACACTCCGCCCCGCCGCTCCGTCCGCCCCGCGAAGTCCGCACGCATGCCCCCCATGAGCACGTTCCTCTCCCTGGCGATGAATCAGTACGCGGACCACGATGCCCCCCGGCGCCCGGCAGGCCACTGCACCTGGCAACCGGGCCGAGGTGGACCTGGATACACCCCTCCCACCGCGCCCTACGGCGAGATACGCCTGGCCGCCCCGGACACCCGGAGCCGCCCTCCCCACCCGAACCCGGCCACCACGCCGTGCCCGCCGCGGCGTCGGTACGCCAGCCAGACGCCCACCACCGCGACGGCGCTCGCCGGCCAGGTCGCGCTGCTCAACAGCCCGGCGAGCAGCGGGTCGACGAACGCGCCCGAGACGTGGCGGGGTGGGGGTGCGTTGGCAGTTGACCGCCCACCCGAGGGCGCTGGGGTTCCAGTCGGGTCGATCGCGGCGAGCTGTGCCGCGCTGCCGGGCCACGTCCGCGTTTTTGGCGAGCCCGTGTTTCTTGCGGCAGTTGGCCAGCCATTGCCCGACCGGCTTGTCCAGCGCCGTCGCGGTCACCGGGGCCGCCAGCGTTCCCATCTCGGCGTAGTAGGCGCGGGCTGCGGACAGATTTTCCTCCCAGACCGCGTCTGCCGGGTCCCACACCATGCCCAGCTCGTCCAGGTCCGCCGCCCGTTCCGCAGGCATCCTCCCGGCCGTCAAGGCCCGGCGTTGATCTGCCAGTCACCTCGCCAGCGGGTAGGAGTGTCCGGCCGGCATCAGCTCCCGGTGTCCGTACGGCACCGCCAGATGCCCCGCCTGCTCCCGGCGGCAGCGCACTCGGTGGCTGCGTTGGCTGGGTGCTGGCAGTAGTCTACGGATCTGCGTCGCTCCTCGGGAATGGCTCAGCCGTCTGGGCAGATGACGAAGAGCGGGTAGGGGAGTCGGCGGGGTTGGTCGCCGATCTCGTTGAGCGCGGCGCGGATGTCGTGCAGATGGCCGGTGGTCATCTGCAGCGGGGGTTCGTGCGGCTGGTAGGTGGTGCGGACCGGGTAGTCGATGCCTGGTTCGGTGGTCATCTCGATGTGGCAGCCCAGGACGTGAGTGACCGGTCTGTGTTGGCTGAACTCGATCAGGCGGTCGATGGTCTGGGCGTAGGCGGACCAGTCCTGGACGTAGAGCCGGCCGGGGTAGACCGTGTCGCCGGTGAGCAGGAACCCGGTCCATGGGTCGTAGAACGTGACCGCTGCCTCGTGGTGCCCGGGGGTGGCCAGGCACTCGAGCACGCGGCCTCCCAGATCGACTCGCGCCACGGCGTTGGGGTCCTTATCGAATCCGAAGTGTCTCCAGGCCGTGGTGAGGTCTGCGTCGACCACCGTGGTCTGAGGGCGGTCGGCGAACTGGTGGTCGCCCGCGATGTGATCGTCGTGGGCGTGGGTGTGCAGCACCAGCAGGTGGTAGTTCCGTCGGGGGTGGCGGGCGAGCCAGCCGTCGACAAGCTCGTCAACCATTCGGCGCAGGGGGAAGAACTCGGCGGACGCGGTGGCTCCGGTGTCGATCAGCACCGCCTGTGTGGTGCCGAACAGCAGGAACAGGAACGGCGCCTCGTAGTTGATCGCCATGTTCTGCCGCAGGATGACGGTGTGCTCGTCGTAGGCGTAGACCTGAATGTCCGGGTCGGTGTTGTGCTTGGACGATGGTGAGCCGTGGATCCAGCGGACGTCCAACTCGCGAAGCTGGCGGACCGGGCGGTCGAAATCCATGAAGGGTGTGCCTGCGGACATGACGTCTCCTGGGTGCGTCGTCTTAGCGGACCGGGTACGGCGCACATCTCGTCCGGGGCTGGCACTTGAGAGCCTCCGCCGCGAAGCTCTGTCGACTCGGCTCGTCCGTGAGAACCAAACGGTCGTGATCGAGGACCTGACCGTCCGTAACCGGCAAGCTCGCGCGCGCCATCTCGGATGCGGCGTGGACGGAACTTCGCTCCATGCTGGAGTACAAGTGCGCCTGGTACGGGCGCGAACTCGTCGTGATCGACCGCTTCTTCCCGTCCAGCAAGCTGTGCGGGGTCTGCGGTGCGGTCCGCGGGAAGCTGCCGCTGAACGTCCGCGAGTGGACGTGCGCCTGTGGCGCCGTGCA
>NZ_JBEXYS010000049.1:0-33022 GCF_040631045.1 Streptomyces sp. NPDC005706
CGCGCCGTGCTCGGCGAGCGTGGCGGCGGTGTCGGCGGCGCCGTTGCCCAGCGCGACCGCGACGGGCTCGCCGATGCGGCGGGCCAGGGTCAGCACGCTCGGCACCAACGTGGCGGTACGTCCCGCAGAACACGGGACGCCTCCTGGCCGCACGGGAGGTCGCCGTCACAGCGCCCGCGCCGCATAGGCCCTGACATCCGCGTCCGAGTCCGTCGTCGCGGTGGCCAGGGCGGCTCGGGCGTCCTCGACGGCACGGTGCCGGGTCAGGGCCAGTACGGCGGCCTTGCGGACGTCGGCGTTCAGGTCGGTGAGGGCCTTGGCGAGGGCCGGGACGGCCAGGTCGGGGTCTGCGACGGACAGAGCGGTGGCTGCGCCGGCCCGGACCTGCCAGGCCAGGTCTGCCAAGGCGGCCTCGGCGCGAGCGGCCAGGGCCACCGGGCAGCCCGTCGTGCCCAGAGCTTCGTAGGCGGCCCCCCGTACCAGGGCGTCCGGATCGTCGACGAGCGCGGCGAGGGCCGAGCGGGCCACGTCCGAGCCTGTGCCCATGGTGGCCAGGGACTTGGCGATCGTGACGCGGACCTCGCGGGACGGATCGACGGCCGCCGCGCGGGCCACCTCCACGGAGGCGTCGACCGACACCAGCGCGCGCACGGCCGCGATGCGTACGGCGATGTCGGTGTCCGACAGGGAGTGCGCGAACAGTTCGGCGTCGCCGAGCCGCAGGGCACGCAGCACGTCCAGTGCGGCCGCGCGGACGGCGGGGTCGGCCTCGGACAGGGCTGCGGCGAGGCCGTCGCGCAGGGCCGGTTCCGGCTGCAGCGTCTCGACCAGTTCGCGCAGTGAGGCGACCGCGGCGGCACGGACGCCGGCGTCGAGATCGGTGAGCGCCGAAGCCAGTGCCGGTCCGGTGCCCGGCGGCACGATCTCCGTCAGGACCGTGACGGCCGTCCGGCGCACGCTGGAATCGGGGTCCGTCAAGTAGTCGGCGAGCACGGAGAGATCAGGCTCGTCCTCTGCGAGGGAGAGGAGTTCGAGCAGGCGAGGTGTGGCCTGCGCGTCCGTGTCGGCCCGGGGGTGGGCGGCTGTGTCGGGCACGGTGGGCTCCTGCCGCGACGCCACCGGCGCCGCTTCCCGGGCCCCTGCCGTCGCCACACGTTCCGGGTGGACCTCGCCGATGTGCCGGGAGGGGCCGGCGGCCGGGGCGAAGCCGTCGACCGGGACCAGGTAGGGAGCCACGGGACGGGACGTGAACTCCATCGCGCCTGAGGGGGACTTGTGCAGGTCGAGGTGGTGGAACCAGGACGCGTCGTCGCGACGCGGGTGGTCGATGCGGTCGTGGTAGAGGCCCCAGCGGGACTCGGTACGGGCCAGGGAGGCGCGTGCGGCCATCTCCGCGCAGTCGCGGATGAAGGTGACCTCGGCGCAGCGCATGAGTTCGTGCGGGGTTCGGGCGCCCATCGCGGCCAAGTCGTCCCGCATCCGCTCGAAGGCTTCCAGAGCGAGGGAGAGACGGGCGCCGGACTTCGGCGGGGTGACGTAGTCGTTCACGAAGCGGCGCAGCTTGTACTCGACCTGGGGCTGCGGTGGGCCGTCCGGGTTGCGCAGCGGGCGGTAGACCAGCTCGTGCGCCTCGCGCAGCTGGTCCTCCGGCAACTCGCCTTCGTAGGACCGATACTGGGACGCGTCCGCTCCGGCCAGGTCACCGAAGACGAATGCGCCGATCATGTAGTTGTGCGGAACGCAGGCCAGGTCGCCGGCGGCGTACAGGCGGGGGACGGTCGTACGGGCGTGGTCGTCGACCCGTACGCCCGAGGCCGAGTGGCCGCCGCACAGGCCGATCTCCGAGATGTGCATCTCGACGTCGTGGGTGCGGTAGTCATGGCCCCGGCCGGCATGGAAAGTGCCGCGCGTCGGGCGCTCGGTCGAGTGGAGGATGGACTCCAGGGCCGAGATCGACTCCTCTGGAAGGTGGCTCAGCTTCAGGTAGACCGGGCCCCGGTCGCTCGCGACCTCGGCCGCGAACTCGGTCATCATCTGGCCGGACCAGTAGTCGGAGTCGACGAAGCGTTCGCCGTGCCGGTTGACCTGGTAGCCGCCGAAGGGGTTGGCGACGTAGGCGCAGGCGGGGCCGTTGTAGTCCTTGATCAGCGGGTTGATCTGGAAGCACTCGATGCCGGTGAGTTCGGCGCCCGCGTGGTAGGCCATGGCGTAGCCGTCGCCTGCGTTGGTGGGGTTCTCGTAGGTGCCGTAGAGGTAGCCGGAGGCGGGCAAACCGAGGCGGCCGCAGGCGCCGGTCGCCAGGATCACCGCGCCCGCGCGGACAGTGACGAACGCACCTGTGCGGGTGTGGAAGCCGACCGCCCCCACGGCTCGCCCGGCGGCGGTGAGTACGCGCACCGGCATCACACGGTTCTCGATGCGGATCCGCTCGCGCATCTCGCGCCGCCGCAGCTGCCGGTACAGGACCTTCTTGACGTCCTTGCCCTCCGGCATCGGCAGCACGTAGGAACCCGAGCGGTGGACCTGGCGGACCGCGTACTCGCCGTGTTCGTCCTTCTCGAACTTGACGCCGTACGACTCCAGCCGCTGCACCATGGCGAAGCCGCGGGTGGCGGTCTGGCGGACGGTGGACTGGTCGACGATGCCGTCGTTGGCGCGGGTGATCTCGGCGACGTAGTCGTCGGGCTCGGCGCGGCCCGGGATGACCGCATTGTTGACGCCGTCCATGCCCATCGCGAGGGCGCCGGAGTGACGGACGTGCGCCTTCTCCAGGAGGAGGACGTTCGCGCCGTGCTCGGCGGCGGTCAGGGCCGCCATGGTGCCGGCGGTGCCGCCGCCGATGACGAGGACGTCGCAGGTCATTTCCTCGGCGTCGGTGAGAGCGGGGATCCGCAGGGGCTCGGAGGGGGTGTTCGTGCGAGGGTTCACCGGGGTGCCTTTCACGTGCCGAGCGAGGTGAGGACGTCGCGGCGCAGGGCCACGCGGGCCGGGTCGCCGAGGGCCGTACGGTCGCGGGGGCGCGGTACGTCCCGTACGGCGAGCAGGCGGCCGGCGCCGAGCAGGGCCACGCGGTCGCCGAGGAACAGGGCCTCGTCCACGTCGTGGGTGACGAAGACGACGGTCGCGCCGGTGCCCCGCAGCACCTCCACCACCAGGTCCTGCATGCCGGCCCGGGTCTGGGCGTCGAGGGCGCCGAACGGCTCGTCCATGAGTACGGCACGCGGACGCCCGGCCAGGGCGCGGGCCAACTGGGCGCGCTGACGCTGCCCGCCGGAGACGCGGTGCGGCAACTGGCGGGCGTGGTCGGCGAGCCCGACCCGGACCAGCCACTCCTCGGCCTGGACGCGGCGCTCGGAGCGCGGGACGCGTCGGATGGCGAGGGGGAGTTCGACGTTGGTGCGCAGGGTGCGCCAGGGGAGGAGGGCGTCCTCCTGGAAGATCAGGGCGCGTTCGGCGGAGGGCCCGGCCAGGGGGCGCCCGTCCTGGCCGATCTCTCCGGCCAGCGGGGGCAGCAGGCCCGCCAGGCTGCGCAGCAGCGTCGACTTGCCGCACCCGGAGGGGCCGACGACGGTGAGGATCTCGCCCCGCGCGATGTCCAGGTCGACGTCGGCCAGGACAGGCGCGTCGGGGCGGCCGAGCGTGGCGGCGTGGAGGGTGAGCCGGGTGCCGCGTGCGGACGACGGCGCCTGGTCCACCGTACGGAGTTCGGGCTTGATGTCAGACGAGGTGCTCATCGCGTGCCTCCTCGGTGCCGGAGGGCTGGTCGGTGCGTACGGCGGCCGGGACCGGCCGGGCGGGCGCGCGCGGCGCCGTCGGGCGGGTTCCGGGGACGTACGAAGTGCGGGGCAGCCATCGGGTCAGGCGTCGGCCCAACAGTTCGACGGTCGTGGAGGTGAGCCAGCCGAGGACGCCGATCGTGACCATGCCGACGAAGACACCGGGGTAGTTGACGATCGTGTAGTCCTGCCAGGTGCGGTAGCCGACGCCGTACTGACCGGAGATCATCTCGGCGGAGATCACGCAGATCCACGAGACGCCGATGCCGACCGACAGGCCGCCGAAAATGCCGGGCAGCGCGCCCGGAAGGACGACCGAGCCGAGGATGCGCCACCGGCCGCCGCCCATCGTGAGCACGGCCTCCTCCCACACGGGGGTCAGCGCCCGGACGGCGTGCCTGGTGGAGACCAGGACCGGGAAGAAGGCCGCGGTGAAGGTGATGAAGACGATGCCCTGTTCGTTGGAGGGGAACAGGAGGATCGCGACCGGCACCAGGGCGATCGCCGGGATGGGGCGGACCACCTCCAGGATCGGGCCCAGCAGATCCTCGGCGAGCCGGGAGCGGGCCACGAGCACGCCGACCGCCACACCCAGCACCGCCGCCAGCAGGAAGCCGGTGACGATGCGGGTCAGGCTGTCGGTGAGGTCCGTCCAGTAGTCCGCGCCGGAGAGGCGGTCGGCGAAGGCGTGGGCCACGTCGGTGACTGTGGGGAACTGCGAGAAGCGCAGCCACAGGTCGACGTCCAGGCCGGTCAGCAGCTGCCAGAGGCCGAGGGCGGCCGCGACGGCGCCCACCCGCAGCGCATACCGGCCGATCGGCGGGAGCGGCCGCCGGTAGCGGCCCGCTCGCGGCGCGGGCCGGCTCATGCGGCACGCTCCAGGGCGTCGGCGTACGTGATGACGCGTGCACCGCCGTGCGCGGAGACATACGCCCGCGCGGTCGCCGGGGCGACGAACGGCAGGAGCTTCTCGCCGTCGGCCACCCAGACCGCCTTGTCGGCGAACCACAGGGTGCCGGTGGTTGCGTCGGGCACGTAGGCGGCCCGGATGCCACCGGAGTGCGCGGCCACGTAGGCCAGCAGCTCAGCCGGGGAGTTGAAGGCCTTGGTCTCCTGGGCGCCCTTCGGCCATGCCTCGCTCGCGGCGGCGGGCGGCAAGGCGGCGAGCCGCTTCGGGTACGACGCCCCGAGGGCCTTCTTCACGTAGTGGTCGTCGACGAAGGAGTCCACGTCGATGTCGCCGGTCAGCTTTGCCGCCTTCAGGACCGACACGTCCTGCTTCAGCGCGGAGACGAGCTGCGGCCTGACGGCCGGGTCGAAGGTGGAGATGCCGTGGGCGCCGTTGTAGAGGTAGACGACCTCGGCGGGCAGGCCGGTGGCCTTCGCGACCTTCTCGGCGGCGGCCATGGGATGGGTACTGAGGTAGTCGGTGGCCTCGGCCTGGGCCTTGAGGAAGGCCTCCAGCACGGCCGGGCTGTTCTTGGCGAAGTCCTCGCGGGCGGTGACGCCGTGGAAGGTGGGCAGGTTCAGCTGGGCGCCGTCGTAGAGGGCCTTCGCCTTGCCCTGGTAGGTGAGCAGGCCGGGCCAGGCGACGAACTGCGACAGCGCGTCCGCGCTTCCCGCGGTGAGGGCCGACGCCCCCACGGCGGGCTGCTGGTTGAGCTTCTCGATGCCGTCGTTCGGGTCGATGCCGGCGCGCTGCAAGGCCCGTACGAGGGTGCCGTCGGCGGCGGAGCCGACGCTGGTGGAGACCTTCTTGCCCTTCAGGCCCTGCAGGGAGGTGAGCTTGGAGTCGGGTGCGGTGACGATGGTGTTGAGGCCACCGCGGAGGTTGTAGCCGGTGACGGAGACCAGGTGGGTGGGCCGGCCGAGCTGTTTGCCGCGGGCGGCGTTGATGAGCAGCGGGAAGTCACCCATCGAGCCGATGTCGATCTTCCCGGCGGTCATCTGGGCGGTGATGGGGGCGCCGGTGGCGTAGTCCTGCCAGTCGACCTTGTAGGTGCGGCCGTCGTGGAGGGAGTTCAGCTGCTTCTCGAAGGAGCCGAGGGAGCGCAGGAGGGTTCCCGCGGTGACCGTGTTGATGGTCTTGGACTGGTAGCCGACGGTGACCGTGACAGTGGCTCCGTCACCGCCGGCCACCGCATTGCCGCCGCAGGCGGTGAGCGGGGCGAGGAGCAGGACGGCGGCTGCGGCAAGTGCTGTGCGTTGCATGGGAGTTCGGCCTTTCACCGGAGCAGGTAGGGCATGTTCACCGTCACGGCTCCGGTGGGACAGCGGGCCGCGCACGGGCCGCAGTACCAGCACTCGTCGACGTGCATGTACGCCTTGCCGCTGCTGTCGTCGATGGCGAGGGAGTCCAGCGGGCACATGTCCACGCAGAGCGTGCAGCCGTCGATGCACTTCGACTCGTCGATGGTCACGGGCACGTCGGCCCGCTGGGGCGCCAATGGCATGGCTGTCTCCAAAAAAATGCGCGAGCGGGGTGTTCACAGGGACCGGTGCAACAGCCCGCTCATCGAGATGCGGTCGCCGCGGAAGCGGATGAATTCCAGGTCGACGGGTCGGCCGTCGGCGAGGTACGAGAGACGTTCCAGCATCAGAACGGCCGTACCGCGCGGTGCCTGCAGTACGGCGGCGGAGTGGGCGTCGGCGCTCACCGCCTCAAGACTGATCTCGGCGTGACCGAGAGGGGTGCCGGTGAGCGTCTCCAGGAGCCGGAAGATGTCCGTGTTCTCCAGGTCCTCGCCGAGCAGGTCGGTGCCGACGTCGAGCGGGACGTACGTGAGGTCGAGGGACAAGGGTAGGCCGTTCAGCCGGCGCAGACGCTCGATGTAGAGAACGTCGGTGCCGGGTGGGAGGTGCAGGCGGTCGGCCACCGGGGACGGAGCGAGGACGGGGCCCACGGTACGGACCTCGTTGGTGACATGGCCGTGTTCGCGCAGGGTCTCTGCGAGGCCCATCAGGCGGTCGAGTCCATGGGCGTACTTCTGGGCCACGACGACCGTGCCGACACCGGGGAGGCGTTCGACCAGACCCTCGGCGCGCAGCAGGTCGAGGGCCTGACGGACGGTGTTGCGGGAGGCGCTGTAGTCCGTTGCGAGGGTCGTCTCGTGAGGAAGCGCGCCGTCCGGGAACCCCCCGGCCAGGAGCTGGTGGCGGAGCAGGTCGGCGAGCTGGCGAGCCCGGTCCGCACGCAGCCGCCGCCGTGCGCGGTGGGCGGCGACGGTGGTCGCGCCCTGGCCGGCGTGGTCTCGGATACGGTCGGTGGGTGACATGCTTCGGACCATACCTATCCGGTAGGGAAAGCGGTGTTGCTGGAGTGTTGCGCCACCTGACACACGACCAGATGCCCACCTGAACTGGGGTTTCGCCGGATAGGCGGGGAGATCTGCCGGCACCGGGACCTGTCCACGAGAACCGACGAGGTGATCAGCGCGAGATGACGTAAAGCTGATTCACCCGCGCCCCAGCGCGCACAGGACCCGCCCCCTCCCGGCCCGGGTCCGCAATCGCCTCAAGCGTGGATCGCGTGGCGGGCGGCGCTGAAGTTCGACAAGGACGACTACAAGCAGCGGCACGCGGTCGAGTACGGGATCAACCGGGCGAAGTACAGGTTTCGGTGGGGTGGGCGGGGGAGAGGGGACATGAGCCCGCGTGGTCTTCGGCATCACCACCGTCACGGCGGGGCTTCTCGTACGGCCATCGGCGGGGCCGAGTCATCTCGGCCAGGTGCTCGACACGGCCGAATGCGGGTCGACGATCACGGGCTCCCTCGGGTTTCCCTCCGCGCTGATCCAACGGTACGGATCGGGGTAAATGCTGGAGATGCCCGGCGGCCTGCATCGCTGATGGACGCGTGGGTGCCGTGACGTTATCCGTGGCAGCGACGGAAGGAGCAGGCCGTATGGCGCGTACGCGTACCGGTGCGAGCACCAGGCATCCTCGATACGAGCGCAGAGGGGAGGCACGGCTGCCGGCCGTGGTTGCGACGCTTGCCGCGATTGCTCTGTATCTGGTTCTACCGCAGCGGTTGTTGGTCGCTCCGCGTTACGTGCTGCCCGCCCTCGAGTGCCTGCTGCTCATTCCGCTCATCGCGATCAACCCGAAACGCCTGACGAAGCAGACGAAAACCTTCCGGGTGCTCTCGCTGACGCTCGTAGCCATCATTGCGATCAGCAATCTCATGGCGCTGACCATTTTGATCCACGAATTGGTGTACGCCGGAGTGAAGGACGGCCGCTCACTGCTGGTGGCGGCGCTGCAGGTCTGGCTCACCAACATCATCGTTTTCGGCCTGGCCTACTGGGAGCTGGACCGGGGCGGCCCTGTCAGCCGCACCCAGACGCCCCGTTCCGCGCTGCCGCTGGCGGACTTCCGTTTCTCACAGGACGAGAACGACGACGCTGTCCAAGAAGTCGCCGACGGCGCCAGCGGTGCCTCGGACTGGGTTCCCACCCTGGTGGACTACCTGTATGTGTCCGTCACCAACTCCACGGCGTTCAGCCCGACCGACACCATGCCACTGTCGACTCGCGCCAAAGTCATGATGAGTATTCAGAGCATCTCCGCCCTCTTGACCTCCCTCCTCGTGATCGCGCGAGCCGTGAGCATCCTGCACTGACACCCGCGCCCAACCTGGTTCGGCACCCAGCCCGCGCGATGTATCCCGGCCTGCGTGCTGGTGGCGTTCGCGTAAAAGTGCCTGGCTCGTTACAGGCGAACGTGCACAGCGCGCCGTACGTATCAGGCCAGCAGCGCGGCGGCGTGGTGACGTGCCTGGTGCAACCAGGAGGCGCGGGTTTCATCGGAGGAGTCGGTGACCGTTCGGAAGACGACGCGGCGAACGTCGGCAACTCCTACGTACGGCAGGACGCATGCCGACCAGATCCTTTGCAGCGGGTCCCCGAACTCGGCCTCTTCGCGGCCGGCGGGGGTATCGGAGGTGTTCAGGACGAGGGCCCGGCCTGCTCCGAGCAGCCCTTCGGATTCCCCCTCCGGGGTTCCCAGTTTGTAGGCAACGCCGGGCGCGAGTACACGCTGCACCCAACCTGCAAGGACAGCGGGTGGCATGCCCCACCAGTTCGGATGCACGAACACCATGGCGTCGAGTGTGGCCACCTCCGCCTGATGGAGCGCCACCTGCGCGTCGTGAGCGCCCGTGGCGGATCGGACCGTCGCCGTCTCGTCGGCGGACAGCCCGGGTGCGAACTCCTCAGCACACAGGTCATGCGCGAGAACCTCGCAGCCGAGGTCGCGCAGGTGTTGGACAACGGTGTCGAACACGGCGTGGTTGAAGCTGCCAGGTCGCGGGTGCGCGAGGTATACCCCTATGCGCGACATTTTCCCCCCAGAAAAAGAATTTCAGTAGTAGTCATCATCATCATGGCCGGTCACGACCGCCCAGGGAACCGGTCAACAAAGTCAGCTGTCTCCCCGCCTGGCGGCGGATCATCTGAGCACTTTCGTACCTGCCTGCGCACATTCAGGTATACGCCGACGCGTGTGGGTGACCGACCGCGTGTCGGCGGTCTTCGCTACTTCACAGGCCGCGCCGTACAGGTTCTTGGAAGGCCCCGTGCTGCCGCTGAACGTGCCGACCGCAGTCGCGCCCACCGCCCAGGCCGCGCGGGCGTCCACTCGTCCAGCAGGGGGTCGCAAGTACTACGGCTGGAAGGCCTTGATCGTCGTCTCAACCATGTTGGCGACCGGCTGCAATTCGGGCATCGTGGCATTCCCCGGCACTTTCAGGTTCTGCCAGATCACTGCAAAATCGATGTCGCGGCCTCTGTCATGTGCGATCAACGCCTCCGAGACGACCCGCTCGATCACGCCGGCACCGTTCCGCTTGAGCGGACCGATTCCAACCTTCGAGTGCGTGGCGGAAATATCTCCGTTTGGCCAGATCAACAGCTGATGGAACCAGCTCCGCCCGCCTGGCGTCAGCATGGGAATCAGGTCGGTCAGGCTGCCGCTTTCCAAGGTTCCGGAGAACATCCGCGCAAAGAGCCTCGCCATGTCCACAGCTGTCGTGGCCTGGGCGACGAGCGCATCATTGACAGATGCGATCGTCACCGGAGTCCATTGCCCGATGTAGTCGCCTGCAAGCCAGATGCCGCGCTGATTCGCATCATCAAAGAACCCGTCGTCGCCGGCCTTGGCGTTCATGAACCCGAAGGCGACGCCGTGGATGCAGTCCGCCGCCGGGGCGTCCTGCTGTTGGATGAGCATTCCTCGGAGATGGGTCCGGTAGCCGAAGGTGAAGTCGACACCGACCGGCGTTCCGCTCACGTCGAGCTGCGGTTCGAGAACCGTCTGATAGGCCGGAATGATCTTGGCTTCATCGGACTCGTTCGGGTACGTCGCAAGGATCTTCGCAGGCGTGGCGCTGCGGATCGCACCGTTGAACTCGCTTGCCAGGGCTGCGAAAAAGTCATCCGCCGTGGCGGGTTTCTGGTCAGCGCGCAGGCCTTCAGCGAAGAATCTGAGCGTATGTGCGGCATACATGGCTAAGAGTTTGACCATGCTTGCGGAATAGTGGACCTCGTTGTGGCGATGCCCGGCCCATGGCAGTGATTCGTTGCCTGTCAGTGCGGCCACGGTGAGACCCACCCGCTCCAGCGCTGTGAGGTCTGAGCCCGACAGTCCGTTCATAAACGAATCGAGTGCATCCTGCATGCTTCTGTTGCGTCCCGGGTCACCCTCCGGCTCGAGGTTGTCCTGATAGGCACCGGTGAACATTTCCATGGTCGTTGGCTCCTTGTGTTCGTATGCAGGGCTGCCGCATTCCTTGGTCAACCGGCCAGCTGGAAGGTGATGAGCGGGGAGCACGCCGGGCTGACTGCGAGCGGCCACGGTCCTCGGGCCTGCGGCTGGAGACTCTCCCGGCCGACCCCGAGTCATGGCGAGGTGGCGTCGGTGCCGCTGACCATGGGGGGTTCCACCGCCCGGCGTAGTGAGGGCTACCAGCCAGTGGTCGGGGGGTGGTTCGAAAATATACCTGCGGTTTGAATCGCGCATCTCAACCAAACGGCGGCCGACGAGTCTGCGCCCCCGGATGGTGAGCTTGTGGACTTCCCAGCGGAGTGCGCCGGGAGCGTTCTCGACGCGGCGCGGGCACATCGCGGCCACCGAACTCCTCGCCGAGCCGGGCGCGTCGTCGTGGAACTGGGTGGGTAGTGGAAGCGGCGGTGTGTCCAGGCGACGGCCGAGGTGTTCGCCATCCCGGTCGGTGGCGAGCCGCTGGGCCTTGGGCGTGCCGATGCGGATCTTCATGCGGAGTGCCGATGGCGCGATGAGGGCCTGTGCGACTACCGCGTCACCGACGAGGCCGGTGGGTCAGCTGCAGCCTGCCCTCTCATCCGTTGCTGCAGCTGGTCCGGCGTCGGCTTCCAGGGCACGACCTGCCCGCGTGCGGGGACGGGCAGGGGCAGCGCATGGACGTCGGCGAGCACCAGGTACCAGGCGCTCGGGTGCGCCCACGGCGAGCAGAGCGGTTACGCCGAGGAATTGCATCCGATGCGTGAATCGGGTGCGCCCGAGCCGGCGATCGGCGACTCCATCGTATCTCCTGATGGTGAGCGAAGCAGGCCTTCGAGGGTTCAGCGCGCCTGCTGGCCGGGGGCGCCCGACAGCTGTTCCAGAATCCTGCTGACTATCTCCGCCTCGTCGGGCTGCATTCCCTCCTGAAATAGAGCGGGGCCATGTGTTCCGTAGGCGAGGCGCTCGAGGGATCCGGCGAAGGGGCAGGCGTGATGGCCGTAGTCCCGGCGCAGCCCTTCGAGGACGACGAGCAGGTCCGGATCCTCGGTGCGGCCCGCACGACGGCACAGCACGACACGAGCAATGAGCTGGTCCGCCGTGAGCCCGGCGTAGGAACGCGCGCGTCGCCGGTCGACGGCGCGCGGAGCGGGGCAGTTGAGCCCCAGCGCCTCGGCGACCGCGACGGGGACGGTCCGGTCGAGGGCGGCAAGGCTCGGGAGGACGAAGTCCCAGTGCCGGCCAATGCCGCAGAGCGCGCGGGCGAGCAGTCGGCACATCCAGGCGGGGGGGCCAGCCTCTGCGCCCCTCGCGTCGCAAGAAGTGTCCGCGCCCCGAGCGTGCTCGCCAGCGTCGGCGAGCAGTCGGGCGGCGCCCGACTCGTCGCCCGCCTCCTTCAGCCGGCGAGCCACCTCAGCGACGACCGCGGGTGCCTCACCCGGACCCTCGGACTGCCACGCCCGCCGAGGCGCGTCCCCGGCGACCGGCTCCGTGCGCGCCGCGGACACCGTCTTCCGCGCCGCTTCACGCTCGCGGTAGTCGCGGATCGCGCCGACCGCCTGCTCGGCCTCGGCGACGTCGCCGAGGCCGAGCAGGGCACCGATGACGGCGAGGAGCGCAGGCCCCTGCCCGTAGAACAGATCCTGAGCGATTTCCTTGGCCTCCGCGGCGACCACCCGGGCCCGGTCACGGTCGCCGGTGCGCGTTAATGCTGTCGCGACCGCGGCCATCGCCCGGACTTTATGTTCACGCCCGCTGTCCATGGCGTCCACGACGGACTGCGCCCGGGCGACGTCGCCCGCGTCCGCATACGCTGACGCCACGGCTTTCAGGGCGGGTTCCCGGTGTGACCAGAAGGAGAAGGAGCGGGCCAGCGTTTCGGCCCGGGAAAGGGCCCCGGCGCGGGCCAGGACGACCGTGGCACGGCTGAGCAGAACATCATTGGAGGTTCCGACCAAGGCGATCGCACGCTCCGTGAGTTGGCACGCGAAAGCGTACTCTTCCCCTTCCACCAGTGCTTCCGCGAGCAGGAGCAGTCGGAGCGGGGGAAGCCCTGGTTCCGTCCGCGGCAACTCCGCCGCACGCCACGCGAGCCGACGGGCGGTGGCCGCATCCCCTTCGGCGGCGGCTGCGGCGGCGACCGTGGCCAGCATCTCCGGGTGATGTAGCAGGGACCCGGGCCTGGTGCCGAGCGCGCCGATGGACCCACCCTCGGCACCGGCCACGGTGCCCTCAAGGCCGTCGTCCGGGCTTGCCGCGAGCCGTTCCGCTTCGGTGGTCATTCCGTTCTCGACCAGCCACACCGCGATGTCGCACAGAAGCTGCCTTGTCAGATGCGGTGTGCCGGCAGTGTGCGCCGTTCGTAGGGCCTCGTGGAGGGCGCCCGTCTCCAGGTGGGTGAGGGCCACCGCCTTGAGTACCGCCGGGCCGTCGAACCTGTGGCGGCGGCGGTGCTCCGCGTACAGGGTTTCGGCTCGGGCCGTGTCGCCCGCCGTGGCGAGGGCCACGGCCAGTTCGCAGGAGGCGGTCACGCGGTCGCCGTCGTTCGAGATGTGGTTCACGAAGGATTCGGCGAGGTCTGGCTGGCCTTGCTCCACGAGTACCCGCACGACTCCCGGCCGTGCCTGGCGGCCGAGCGCATCCAGCAGGAGCTCCGTATCCGACAGGCCCATCTTCTCCCGCATCGTGCGGACAAGGGGCCCGACGGGAATCTCCCGCGCGACGGAGAGGGCCCGTTCGGTGTCCCCTGCCACCAAGAGCCGGACGACGACACCCTTCAGGGCGTCTGCCCTGCCGAGATCGTCGGCGACGGAACGTGCCGCCTCCTCCGCCTGGTCGACGTCGCGGGCTGCGGCCATCGCGGCGGTCGCCAGCAGCCTGTTACGGGTCTGCCCGTCGGGCACCACGCGAACGAGTCGGTGGAACTGCTCGTCCTGCCCGGTCGCCGCGAGTGCCATGGCAAGCTGGGGCAGGGCCAGGACGCCCCCGTGCTCCCGAACCGAGTCGGGGCTGGGGAAGGCGCGAGCCAGCGACTCGGCCCCACCGCCCTGGCCGTCGGCAGCCAGCGCGGCGATCACCGGTATCAGCGCCATACGGTCGGCGCCGCCGGTGTCGTCGCCGCGGTAGCCGTCGGTGCCGCCGTCGTCGGAGGTGAGGGTCAGGGCGAGGTGTTCGGCCTGGTCGAGATGGCCTGCGGCGATCTGGGCGTCCACCAGCGCGCGCAGTGCGAACACCCTGGCCGTCCGTGAGGGGGCCGCCCGGGCGACGCGCTCGGCGGACGTCCACTGGCCCGCGGCGGCGAGCCGCAGCACCGCGTCTACCGTCAGCTTCTCGTCCGATACGCCCAACTTGGAGACCGTGAAGATGAGTTCGGCGATGGCATGCCGTGCCTGAGCGAGTCGGCCCTCGTCCAGGAGCGCGAGAGCCAGACCGGTGAAGGCGGCAGTCCTGCGAGCCGGGGCGTCGAAGGAGCGGGCGAGCTGGTCGGCCCGTACCGGGTCGCCGGCAGTAGCGAGCGTCGCGGGCAGGCTGGTAGGCAGCCAGTCGCCGCGGCCGGTCAGCTCCTCGCGGAGCAGCGCCAGGACGGCGGCAGCCGCCAGGTCGGGGGCGCCCTGGGTGGCGAGGGCGGCCTGGCAGGCCGCGACCTCGTACAGGGCGGCGACATCGCCGCCGGTCAGCGCGCGCAGCCGCGCGTGCCGCGCCCGGTCGGTACCGCAGGCCGTCATGCGGTGTACGTCGCCCGTCGACTCCAGAAGGTGGAAGTAGCCGTCCAGCAGGTATTCCGGGGTGCCGTCGGGCCAGCCGCCCAACCGGTACGGCTCCGCCCACGCGTGCAGGGCCGCGACGCAGTCCGCCGTGACGCGCGCCGCGGCCTCGTCCGTGACCCGCTGCCGCTGCGTGGCGTCGGCGATCACGTGGACGGTCCTGCCGGTCCAGCGGCTCGCGGCCCGTCCGAGGCCGGTGCTGGAGGCGGCGGCGATCGCCGCGTCCAACTCGTCCGGCGGGAGACCAGTCAGGGCCAGCAGGTCGGTACGGGCCAGCCCGCCGCCGGCGACGGCGACGAGAACGGGGAGGGCCCACTTGGGCACGGGGGCCACGCTAGACGCCCACATGGATGAACGGCACCCACGTGCTCGGGTGGCGGGGACGCCGCCGTCGTTCCCGGCTCACGGCATCGTGCAGCAGGGCGGCGGCAGAGTCAGGCGGCGATTGCGGCCACACCTCGGGGCGGGACGCGGCGAGCCGGCCGTGGACCGCCCTGGCCACGCGCTCGGTACTGGTGTCGAGGACGGGCGACATCGTGCCGATGACGGACTGATAGCCGCGGTAGTGCAGGACGGAGGTCACGGAGATCATCTCGTCGAGGTCCATGCGGTCCGGAGCCGCGGTGGAGCATGCGGCGAGGAAGGCGAACTCCGGCCGCCTCGCGCGGGCTTCGGCCAGGTCGGCGATGGTCAGATCCTGGTCGTGCAGCACCAGGCCAGTCCGCTCCGGCGACACGGGGTCCTGCCGGCCGTGGCAGTCAAAATGGACCCGGCTGTGCCGCCCCAGCGCGCGTTTCACGTTCCCGGCGGTGGCCTGCGCCCCGTACAGCGTGGTCAGTACGTCCTCCGGGAGGAGGCCGGTGAGAAAGTCACGGAAGCGGGCCGTTGCCGGAAGGGCCTGATGGCCGGCACGGCTGCCTGCTGACACCAGGAGCAGCCGATCCCGGTCGCCCCGATTACTGTCGTGCTTGCCACTGCCGCTGTTCCGGCGCAGGTCCCGGGCCTTGCGGGCCGAGGTCAGGCTGCGCAGGGTCGGGGTGTACGAGGACACGACCCGCTCCGAGGTCCCGGCACGTGTACCGCCCGCGACCGGCCGCGGTGCGGCGGCGTGCAGCGGGAGCAGCGCGAGCGGCCCGGAGGGACACCACCACAGGCGCGGGAGCTCGCCGTCCCCGCTCTCCCCGGCGCGCCCGGGCAGGGCCAGCGCGGCGAAGACGGGCGCGGCCACGGTCTCCCACAGCCAGTGCAGTGTCGTCTGGATGCGCGCCTCCCGCTCCGCCCCGGCCAGTTCGTTCAACGCGGTGAGATAGCCGCGGGCGTTGCGTTGTGCTGCCCGCAAGGTCAGGGCAGGCAGCGGGACGACCCGCGGGGCGTCGTCCTCCGCCGTCACAAGCAGGGCGTGACAGCCGAACCGGCTGAGGATCACCGCCACCACGGGCCCTTCCGCGGCGGCGGGCCTGATGTCGGAGAGGTAGCTCACCGTTTGGAAGGTGGCGTCGGGCAAGAGTCCCTGCGCGCGTTCGGCCGCCCGCGCCCAGCGCCGTTCGCGCCGCGCGGCGCCCTTCTCCGTGAGCCGGAGGGCCAGTCCCCACCGTCGTGTGACCGCTGCGGAGGGTGTGTCGGGGCGGGCGGTCCGCTCTGCCGCCACGTCGCGCTCCGCGTAGCGATCGGGTGCCTCGCCGGGCCGGCCGGGCCGTTCCAGATCGCGGCAGGCCCGGTCCACGCGTCGGGCGAGCCGTCGGTCCACGGCCCGTAACTCGGCCCGGATCGTGGCGTGCAGCAACTGGTCCCACACCACCCCACGGCCGGTCTCCAGCAGCTCGATCGCCTCGACCGGGCGCCCGGCGGCGATGGCGCAGGCTGCCGCGTCCGCGGTGATCGCGGCCTTGAGCGCGACCTGCTCGGTCGCCGATCCCGGGCCCCCGGGGGGCACGCCCCATCCGGTCGTCCGGGGCAGCAGGGTGACGGCGGCGACCATGTCCTCGTATCCGGCGCCGGGCCCGTCCGAGGCTGCGCGTGCGCTGCCGCAGGCGTGCAGCGCACGAACCCGCTGTCGAGCCGGCGCCCCGGCCATCCCGGCAAGTCGCCGCCGGAGCACGTCGAGGTCCGGCACCCACCCCATCTCCGCCCCCGACCTGCCCTGGGGTGCGACCCGCTCGATGACCTCCCACTCCTCAAGGCACTCGACGAGCAACGCCACCCGCGCGGCATCCGCCGAGCTGCCCGATCCCACGATCCGCTCCACGCGGGCGTCGTCCATCGCGTGTGGACGGCCGGCCGCATCCCCGGCCATCCGACCGCCCGCCGCTTCGCACAGCAGCCGGGTCGCCGTCACGAGGTCGGCCACGTCCTTCTCCGGGCTCTGCCGGAAGCGGAGGAGCAGTTCTGCGGACAGGGCCGTCACGGCGGCCGCTCGGCGTCGAGTCCCGGGCTTCGCGCGTGCGACCGCCACGGTCAGGCGGTCCATGTCCGTGGGGGTGTCACGCCCGACACGAACGTCGCCGCGCAGACGGCGGCTCGCGCGCTCGCGGACCTGCTGCTGGAGTGTGCGCAGCCGGGCTCGTTCGCGACGCTCCGTCTCCTGCTGCTCGGGGGACTGTCGATAGGAAACACTGGCCACAGGTGCCTCGCAGCAACGTCTCGGACCCACGGAACATGATGGCAAGTCATCCACCTTACTGTCATGGGCGCTTGGCCAATTTTTGTGAATGGACCCGCATCGGTTCCGTTGCGCCGCTAGGTTCTGCGCACATGGAGGAAGAGCTGCGGCAGATGGCTGCCGAGGTCTTGGCGGATGTCGAAGTTTGGCAGCTCCGTGCCAAGAACTGGGACGTGGTCGGACAGGGTCTGAAGGCCATGCAGGATGCGCTCGCAGCGGGAGATCTCGCTGCCTTCCAGCAGGCCCTGGGGGATGTCGAGCTGGTAGGCCCTGCGCGCATCTCTGGGCTGGAGGACTGCTCCATGTTGCCGCTGCCTGAGGAGCATCGCGAACGACTCGACGAGCTGGTACATGCCCTGGACAGCGACAACCGGGCCTCCCGCGCCGCATCGGGCGCCGACGCCGCAGGTGCGGATGCTCCAAGGTGAGGCGCTGGGGGTGCATCTCTTCGTCGTCACCACAGGGGACGACCGGCACGACGCTCTCGCCTTCGTCAGGAATCTGTGGAACACGTGCGGCGAGATGCTCGGGATGACCGTTCCGGTGGAGGGCACTGGTACGGGGCTGGAATTGGGGGACGGCTGGGACACGTGCCTGCCGGGCGCCGCCGGGAGCGCGGATGTCCGGGGCACGCGGGGGCTGCTCGCGGCCAGGAAACGACCGGGACCGGGGGTGTGGCAGGCCGCGCTCCGGCGGGAGCACGATGTCCTGTGCCTGTCGGTCATGCTGGCGCCCGACGCCGCCGACGGGCTGGGCTGGGCGGAACTGGACGCTCAGTGGTCCGGGGTCGTGCGGGCGTCTCGGAACACACAGCGGCACGAGGCAGGCGTACTCGGATCGGCCCGGCTGTATCTGGCGCGCTTGGCCGAGCCGGATCCCCTTCCTCCTCCGAACGGGTTCTCGGCTGTGCCCTCGGCGGCGCCGGAGGGTCCGCTGACGGCCTACGTACGTACCCATGCGCCGACCGCTGACGACGCATGGACGGGCTGGCCGTACGCGGGCGTCGTGGTTCCCCTAGGGTTCGCCGTTTGGGAGACCTCGGCGTCCCAGGATGCTCGCGATGAGCGCCGCCTGCTCGTCGTCGCCGCGCACGATCGCGACCCCGAGTTGACCGCCTGGGTCTGGACCACGCGTACACGCGCGCTGCCTCCCTTGGGGAAGTACCTTTTGCACGCGGCCAAGCTCCGCTACCAACTGCGAGTGTGGGCGTCGGCCGAGGGCATCGGCCGACTGCGCGCCGCTACGGACAGGGTCGTCGGCGACGTGCTGGAGAAGACGGACGCCTCGCACCGCGGAGCCAGCCGCCACTCGGAGTTGCTCGATGCGTCCCGGGCTCTGGTCGATCTCCAAGCTCGCGAACGCGGTCTTGTCGACCGTTCGACCCGAAGCCGGGAGATGTCCCGCACCGTGGAGATCGCCGCGGCCAATCTCGAAGCCCTCAGCGGCGATCCGGATCTCGACGGACTGTTCGCAGACGATCGGGCGCTGTCCGAGTGGTTCATCCAGCGCCTCGACGACGATGTCACGTATCTGGAGGCGGCGCTGCGCCGGTGCACCCAAGTCGGGGCTCTTGCCGACCAGTTGGTTCAACGCAGTCTGCAGCGACGGCAGGAGACGGTCAATCTGGGGCTGACGGGCGCCATCGGCGCCATCCTGATGAGCCTGGCAGCCGTGCAGTCCCTCCAGTACACCGTTCCGCTTCCCGGCTCGGTGAAACCCGCCGTCGTGGCCGCCCTGGGCGCCCTGGCTCTGGTGGCCTCCCTGGTGGTGCTGCGTGTCGTAGTGCCTGAGCGGCGGTGGTCGCTCGCCATGCTCAGACTGGGGGCAGGAGCGCTGGGAGGAACCGTCGCCTGGATCGCGGCGTCCGCGCTGGGAGGCGGCACGCTGGGGCCAGGGTGGACGTGGCTGTGTGCAGCGGCCGGGACAGCCGTCGCCCTGGCCGCGGCAGCAGCAGGCTCCGGGCGCGGCGACCGCGGCGGAGGTGCCTGACGCTGCTGTTCCCGCCGTGCTACGGCGGCTGCCTGGGCGGGGGTGGCGAGCAGGCGGGGAAAGGGTGGCCGGTAGCGGGGTCGACGGCCGCCGGCCCGATGGCGGTGACCCGGGCGGCCAGGCGGAGCTGGGCGTTCGGCCCCACGCCGCCGCATCCTCACCCAGCGGGCCGACGGTATCCGTCGCGACCTGCCCCCGCGCCCCGAGACCACGGCGGAACGCCTCGCGTGGCTGCGCTCGCTGACCCCCGAGCAGGCTCGCCGCGCTGCTCTCCTCGATCGCCTGGACGCCTTGCGCGGGCACGTCACCGGATGTCCCGCCCTCGGCTGTGCCGTCGACGACTCGATGCCCGATCCGGCCCTGCAGGAGGCAGAGGGGTTCAACCCGCGCCTCACCGTCCTCATTGCCGTCCACCGGGCCGCTTGTTCGGGTGGGTGAGCTCTCATCCGGCGCAAGCCGACGGCCTCGACCCCGGTCGGCCGGCGAGGGGTCAGTTGGTCAGCGCTTGGTCGAGGGTTTCGTGGCAGTCGATGACGGTGTCGACGCCGACGAGTCGCAGGGTGCGCAGCACCACGCCTGTCGGGCTTGCCAGGCGGAGCCAGCCGTCGGCCTCGGTGAGGGCGCGGTGTGCGGCGATGAGGATGTTGATGCCGGTGGAGTCCATGAAGGCCACCTGTCGCATATGTACGACGACATGGGGGCGGGGCGTGCCGGTGTGGTCCAGGGCCTGGCCGAGCGTGTCACCGGTGTGGTGGTCGATCTCTCCGGCCACTGTCAGGACGTGGATGCCGTCGGTGGTGGTGGCCACGATGGACAGTTGCTCCGGCTGCGCAGCCTGTTCGGTGTCCGTCACTTCTTCCTCGGCCATGTCGGTGATCCTGGCACAGCCCAGTCTTCATCCGGAATCCGCTGCCCCGCATGTATTGGGCGATGCCCGGGTGAGACGGAGGGGGAGCGTCATCGCCGCTGGTCGGCGGATGGCACCTGGGACCGGATCTTCCAGGCGGTCCTGGCGGATGCCGATGCCGAGGGCCGGATCGACTGGAGCATGGTCAGCTGGGACTCCACCTCCTGCCAGGCCCACCAGCACGCGGCCGGAGCACCGGGCACAACTCCCCGGATTCCGAGACGGAGAGCGATACCCCGGCAGCACCGTCCCGACGGGGGACTGCGGCGCTCTCGGGGTGGCCTTACTCGCAAGATCCACCCGGCTGAGGAGGGTGGCCCGCGTCCTCTGGCGCTGCACCGGGTAAGTGTGAGCGGGGCCGCCACGTTGTCCTGGTCAGGTGGGGAGGTAGCAGCGAACGGTGGTGCCGTCGGGGCCGGTGTGGACACGGACGAGGTCGGCGAGTTGGTGGACGAGTAGGAGGCCACGGCCACCAGGCTGCGTGGGATTCGGCGGGCGGCGGCCGGCCAGGGGATCGGTCAACTGTCCGCCGTCGTGGACCTCGCAGACGATCCGGTCGCTCTCGGCCCAGATCCGCAGTGTCCCCGAGCCAGCACCGTGGACGACGCTGTTGGTGGTCAGCTCCGCCACCGCGAGTTCCAGATCCCCCAGCTTCACGCCGGGCACGCCCAGGGACCGCGCCTGGGACACGGCGAAGTCGCGGGCGTCGGGCAGCGTCTGGGCGGCGAAAGGGCAGGCCGCGGCAACAGGTGGGGCGAGCAGGGGCTCGTTGTAGCGGGCGATGACCTGCTCGGGGCTGTAGGCGGCAGACTGCGTCACGCCATCCGCGTCGATGACGACCGGGTGGGTCGCCAAGGCGTCACTGAGGGCCTGCTTCTCCAGCCGGTCGGCGTCGTAGGGGCACAAGATGGTTACCCTGCGCCCGGCGAAAGCGGCGTTGATCAGCGCCTCGTGCTGGACGCACGCCGGGTACTCGACGGCGGAACGACTCTGCCAGATCGGCTCGCCGATGATGCGGACCCGGCGGGCCCCCGTGTGGGCGTCGGCGAACTTGCGCAGCACACTGGGGATGATGCGGCCGGGGTTGCGGCCGGCCTCGGTCATGTCGATGAAGCGGACCTCTGCTGCTCGCTCCCCGAGCCCCTCGCGGATCAGCTCCAGGCGATCAGGCGGGGCGGCGACGGCTGCGGGCTCACCGGCGTCCAACCCTTCTCGCAGGAAGGGAACCGTTCCCGCGAGGTACTGGTCGCTGCCGAGGTAGAAGAGCGCCGGGTGAACGAACGGCTCGTGCGGGGTGGCTGTGCTCATCACGCAGCCACCTCGATCGCGGCAAGCCCGGGCCAGAAAAGCTCAAGGATGCGTGGCACTTGCGCCGGAGGTCGGTGAAGCACGATCCGCTGTCCTTCGGGGAGACGCTCGGCAGTGACCGCCAGGTCCGTTACGCCGGCCACATCGACGAACCTCACCCGGGACAGATCCACATGCAGCACGTCCGTGCGACGCTCGACCAGTTGCTTGAGAGCCTGCTGCCAAACGGTCCGTGTGTTCACGCTGATCTCCCCGATCACCCCCAGCCCCGCATTGTCAGCCAACGGATCGATCTGCAGCACCGCGCCACGTCGCGGCGCTGCGGCTGACCCGCCCACGCCAGATGGGACACCCACGCTCTTCCCCCAGTTCCCCGGGTTCGGCCGCACCGCGGCCCCTGTCGATCAGCTGGCACGATACCCGGCCGGGCACCGAGGACGCCCAGCCTGGCCAAAAGATGGAGTGCAGCCCGCAGTCCTCTCGCGTCCGGCGCGAACTGTGATCGGCTCCTCTCATCCGTGCGAGCATCCGTGCGAGGGTTGCAGATCGCATCTTGACCTTCGACCTGAAAAGCAGGCCACAGGGCCCGGCAGAGGCGGCAGGGGTCCCGGTGAGGCGAGCTATGGCGGGTCAGGGGACCGGCTCCGTCGGAGTCTTCCCGTAGTGGCGATTCGTGTCGAGGAGGGGCGACCAGGAGCCGAGGCTGAGTTCCGCCCAGACCCTTTTGCCGGGGTGGAGTGGGGTGACGCCCCAGCGTAGGGCGAGTCGTTCGAGGAGCTGCATGCCGAAGCCGCCGGGCTCGGTGCTCGAAGTGGCGCGTATGCGGGGCTGACGGTCGCTGTGATCGCTGACCGCGACGCGCAGCAGCCGACCGGACCAGGTGAGTCGGACGAGAGGTGGGCCGACGCCGTGGCGGATAGCGTTGGTGATCAGTTCCGAGACGAGCAGTTCGGCGGTCTGGATCACCGGGTGCCGACGCAGCGGCCCGCCGAAGCCTTCCACACCGTCGCGGACCAAGTGCCGGGCGGCTGCGATGCTCGCCGTGACCGCGGGGAAACGCGACTCGCAGGATGCAATGGTCGGTTCGCCTCTCACGAGCTTCCTCCAGCGTGGAGGGGGATAGAATCCGATCCCATGCCGAAGCCTGACGAGCTGATCATTGACATCGCCGCCCTTGTGGAGTCCGGGCAGAGCAGTCAGATGTCCCTGACCGTGGTCGCCGGTGGTGCTGTCATCACCGGTCGGCTGGCTCCTGAAGCCATGTGGAGGCAGAGGGTGAGGGAGGTGCTGACGGACTCCGCCCGGCTGAGCGAGTTCTCCGCTGTCTTCGACACCCCCGCGAGGCAGGCCGGGCCGCCCACGCATCTGCACTTCCACGTCGCCCGGATCCTGCAGGGGCCGGTGGGGATCCCGGAGACGGGCGGGATGTACCGCGTCGCGATCGAGGACGTCAGTGCCTGGACCGTGGGCGACTTCAGCTACTCCGACCACTGACCCACCGGGACACGGCACACGAAGAGGCCCGACCGGCCTGGGCCGGTCGGGCCTCACTGCTCTGTTCGGCTCACACCTGTCCGTACGTCAGGACGTCAGGCCGATCGGTGGAGTGCCGAAAGGCGCGGCGGCTACGCGACACCGCGGCTCGGCGGCCACGCCACCCAGCGGGCGACGGATCGTGGGACCTGCCGCGAGGACGGCACGGCCATGACTTCCACCCACCCGCGCAAGCGACCGTAGCGACGTCCCCCGCGGTCCGCAGCAGGCCTGGCTTCCTCCCGCCGCCACCGGTTGCGGTCGGCGATCAGAGTGGCTGCGATGCCGATGACGGCACCGGTCAGCGTGGAGAGCAGGGGCGTCCAGTCCATGTGTCGCAGCTTGTCGAAGCCGGTGCGCTGGCGCCAGTGGCTTTCGCTACGCATGGCTGTGACCAGCACTTTCGAAGCGCACCCCTACCGCTCGCTGCGTGCCGAGCCAGGGATCGTCAGCTGCACGCGGTTGGTACGCAAGATGTTCGGTCGAGGTCCGAGAAGATGGCGGAGACGGGGCCCCCGGACGGGTGCCGTCAGTCGGGCGGGTTGCTGCTGGGCTGGGCCGAAGCCTCACCGATGACACCCTACGTCAGCGAGCCTCGCTCGCCCCGCGCAGCGGGCTCGGGGCGCCCGGGACGATGCTGCCTGCTTCACAGCGGCAGGGTTCCGCCGGCCGAGTCTCGGTGCTCACCAGCCGGTGGATTCAGGCGTGTTCCTGCTCGTCCGTCTTCTCGCTCGCCACGGACTGGCCACGGCGTCGGCCCATCAGGGTGCATCCCACGGTCACCAGAAAGGTTCACCGCCGCCCACCTCGCCGACCTGGCCAAGGCCGACGATGGCACCGGCAGGCGTGCGGTGCGGTCCCGAGGGATGCGGAAGCCACACGTCCAGCCAGACGAAGACGGGCGCATCATCACCGGGTTGCGCAGGTCACCGTGAATGGACGTGTCCTGACGAAGGGGCAGTCGGGGGGACTTCGCGGTGAGGCCGAGGGTGCGGGCACCGGTCTGCCGGGTGGGGTGTCTGGCGCAAGATCGGAAAAGTCACTACCATGCGCACGATCCGGCCACAGTCGGGTCGGTCAGGCGATCTTTCCTGAAAGAGCGGGAACGCACTCCTCCGCGAGAGCCCCGATCACATCGAGGAGGGACGGTGTCGCAGTTGCGTAGGCTCTCGAAGCGCCGCACTGGCCGGTTTTCATCGACCACTCACTACAGTGCGTGGCTGATCCGGTCGAGCACCGTTGATCCCTCAGAGGGAAGTTCACGCCGCGGCAGGGAGAGCCAGTGAAAGACTTCGGATCGGTGCGTACTGCCGTGCGCCGGGAAGATGAGTCCGGTTCCGGCGCCTTCCAGGCCAGCGCGAGCATCGTGCAGGCGGGCTTCTACTCCTGGGAGATCGCCACAGGCGAGGTGAGCTGCGATCCCCTCACCCTCACGCTGCACGGCATGCCCGAGAGCGGCCCGTCGGACATCTCGAGCTTCCTGGCCGCAGTGCACGAGGCGGATCTGGCCGACGTGCGCGACGGCTTGGGACTTATAGCGAAGTCCTGCGGCAACTACCAGATCGAGTACCGCGTCACCTCCGACGACGGCCGGCACCGGTCCCTGGAAGCCCGGGGCCGCGTCCTGCCCGGCGCCGACGGGCTGCCGGCCCGCATGGTCGGAGTGGTCATGGACACCACGGCCGTGCACGAACGCCACGAGGAGGAGAGGCGGCGGTTGTACGAGCGTGCGACCCGTGACCGCTGGATGCGGGAGCTGACCGCGGCCCTGGCCGCCGCGGTGACCGTCAAGGACATCATGGCCGCCGCACGGGCGGGATTGCGGGCCTTCGGGGCGGACGCGCTGGCGGTGATCGCCCTGGAGGGGAACCGGCCGACCGTCGTCGCCTCGTGCTCCGACGACGAGCGGGGTGAGAACTCCTCGCAGGTCCTCGACGCCACGGCCCGCACCCTCGTGCAGCAGTCGCTCGACCGCGGGGCGCCCGTTCTCATCGGCTCCGCGGACGCGCTGACCACCGCTCATCCACACCTGGCACCCCTCGCGCAGTCGGCCCCGCAGGCGTGGGCGGCACTGCCGGTCATGGACTCGCGCGGCGGCGTCAGTTCCTGCCTCGTCAGTTTTCCCGAGCCGCAGGAGTTCCTGCCCGAGGAGCGAGCCCTCCTGATCGCCGCCGTGGGGCTGCTCGCCCAGTCACTGGAGCGGGCGGGCATGTACGAGTCGGAACACGCACTCGCCACCGAGCTCCAGCGCGGCATGCTGCCGCGTGGGCCGCTCACGGTGCCGGGTGTGACCATCGCCGCCCGCTACCAGGCCGCCACCTCCGGCATGTGGATCGGTGGCGACTGGTACGACGCCATCAGTCTGCCTGACGGCGGCGTCGCTCTGGTCATAGGGGATGTGCAGGGACACAGCGTTCACGCGGCGTCCCTCATGGGGCGGCTGCGTACCGCCGTACATGCCTACGCGAACGAAGGACACCCGCCCGCGGCCGTCCTGGAACGCACCAACCGCCTGCTGGCCGAGCTGAACACCGACCCGGACAGGGCCCTGTTCGCCACATGCTGCTACATAGCGCTCAACCCCTTCGACGGAACGCTCCGGGTGTGCCGGGCGGGTCATCCGGCACCGGCGCTGGTCACACCCCGCAAGCCGCCGCGCCTCCTGGAGGTCCCGGGCGGGCTCCCCCTGGGAATCGACCGGGAGCAGCGGTACCCGACCACCCGCCTGCGCATCGCTCCGGGCAGCGTGCTCGCGCTTACCACAGACGGCCTGCTCGAGGCCGTGAACAAGGACATCGATCAGGGCACAGAGAGGTTCCTCGAAGGCTTGCGAGGCGCTCCCACGGCGGACCTGGAGACCGTTGTGGACGACCTTCTCGCCGGTACGCGGAAGGATCACAGCCTGGGGGACGACGTCGCTCTGCTCCTGGCCCGGCTGCATCGGCGCGGACACCGCGGCTGACCCGCTCCTGGCCCACCTGTTCCCAACCGGCCTGATTCGCAGGTTATTTGCGTCAGCGCGCAGCGGAATTCGCCCGTTCCGCGCGGTGCTGTCCCGCCAAGGGCGATATGGCACCGGAGAAACGAGACCTCTGTCGAACGCCATCACCAGGCAGGGTAATTTACGTCGGGTGGCCGGGGTTGCTTGGTCATGACGCCATGCGGGCCTCGGGCGTGCCGCATCGGCGATGTGGCTGGATGTCACGACCGGCAGAGAAGCACCGGAAAGCGAGCTGACGTATGGACAATTTCCGGATCCCGGACCTCCGCACACCCGTACCGGCGGCGCTCAATCCGCAACTCCGGGTGGCCACGGCGGCCACTGAGGTGTGGCTGGACGAGTTCGGTCTGGTGCCCACCGAGGAAGCGCGCCGGCATGTGCATCGCACTCGCGTGGACCGGCTCACCGCGTGGCTGTGCCCGAACGCCTCACAGGAGGCACTGACACTGATAACCCAGTGGAACGCGTGGCTGTTCCAGCTGGACGACCAGTTCGACGACGACCCGGTGCGGGGATACCAGCCCGAGCGGTGGCGGGAGGCGTTCGGCCCGTTGTTCGCCGTCTTCGACGGAACCGTCACGGGAGGGCGGCTGACGCGCTCCCTGGCCGATCTGTGGCGCCGTACGACGGCTGTCCGTTCTTCCGCATGGCAGCGCAGATTCATTCCCCACCTGCTGTGGTATTTCGACAGCTACCGGGCTGAGATGATCTATCGGGAAGAAGGACGCATACCCGGCCTGCACCAATACCTCGCCCACCGACGCGCCTCGTTCGCGTTCGACGCCGTCCTGGACCTGGTGGAAATGGCCACCGATGTGGACCTGCCGGACCGACTGCACGCGAACCCGGCCTTCGCGGACATGCGAGAGGCGGTGATCTACGCGAACGCCTGCGTCAACGATCTCTATTCGCTGCCCAAGGAACTCGCGCACGAGTATGCGTTCAACGCCGTCACGGTGATCAGTCACCATCACCGGTGCGGCCTTCAGGAGGCGGTGGAGCGAGTGGCCGTCATGCAGGCCGGATACGTCCAGCGCATCATCGACCTCGAACAGGTCCTGCCCGGGCGTCTGGCGTGTTCGGGCCTCACCGAGGACGTCGTCGACGACGCACTGCGCTGCGTCAGGGACTTCCACGCGCTCACCGCTGGGAACGTCGCATGGTCGAAGGAGACCGGGCGGTATGCGCAGGTGGAGGCCGAACCGACTTATCTGACGGACCTGTTCACGCTTTAGGAACCGAACGGTGGAAACCGGCATCACCGCACCGGGAACGCCGCGCCGAGGCGTCGGCCGAGTCAAGAATTTCCGCGCATGCCTCTTGACCACCCGTACCTACCGGTCAGTACGCTCACGCCACCCTCGATGACACCGGTGTCCTCCCCCCTCGTGCACGGCGAGCCGGCTCCCCGGCATGCCGTCGCACGCCCGCAGGCACGGCTCCCGCGATCCGGGAAACGCCCCCAGCGCTGTCCTTTCCCAGAACGCGCCGTCGAGCGCCGTCCCCGAACCCCACCCGGGAGTCCCCCATGAAGCGAACCCTCGCGATCGCGGCCGCAGCCGCGGCCGGCGTTCTTCTCGCCACGCAGTCCTCCCTCCCCGCCCAGGCATCGCCCGGCTCCACCTTCGACTCGACCAGTAACCCGGTCCTCTTCGTGCACGGCTACACCGGTGACGCCACCAACTGGAACACCATGGCGGGCCGCTTCAGAACCGACGGCTGGCCGTCCTCCTACCTCGACCAGTGGTCCTACGACTGGCGCCAGTCGAATGCCACGACCGCCCAGCAGTTGTCCACCGAGGTCGATCGGCTTCTCACGGCCACCGGTGCGGCCAAGGTCGACATCGTCAGCCATTCCATGGGAGGGCTCTCCTCGCGCTACTACCTGAAGAACCTTGGCGGCGCCTCCAAGGTCGACGCCTGGGTGTCACTGGGCGGACCGAACCACGGCACCGACAGCGCCAACAGCTGCTTCGACACCTCCTGCACCGAGATGCGCATCGGCTCCGGTTTCCTCGCGGCCCTCAACTCCGGCGACGAGACACCGGACTCACCCCGTTACGCCACCTGGTGGTCGCCCTGCGACACGGTCATCAACCCCGACAGCTCCGTCTCCCTGTCCGGGGCGACCAACACCAAGACCGCCTGCCTCAGCCACACGGGCCTGTTCAGCGACGCGACGGTCTACGCCCAGACCCGGGACATGATCAACCACTGACGCCTCCTCGACCAGCCGGCAGGGGCCGCGGCCCCATGAGCCGCTCGCCTCGGCCTCTGCCGGCCCGGGCGGCCACCTCCAGCGCCAACGCGATACCCAGAGCCGTGCTGCGGGGCACGGGGATGGTGACGCGCGCGCCGCTGGCCAGGGAGAGCCGGGTATCGTCGCCCGCCTCCGGCTCCACGCCGATCACGCGGATGCCGGGGTGCAGCGCCTTGGCCGCGGTCGCGCTGCCGGCGATGAGGCCGCCGCCGCCGACCGGCACCAGGAGGGCGTCGAGCTCTCCCGTGTCCTCCAGGAGTTCGAGGGCCGCGGTGCCCTGGCCGGCAATGACCTCGGCGCCGTATCCGGCGGAACGGCAGCGCTACGCCGCTGAGCGGTGCGTCGGCCTGTGCCGCGGTTGACGTGGTGGCGGATCAGCGAGCGGTCGGTGAACCCGGTGGCGGTGGCCCCGTGTTCGCCTCGCCGCGCTGCAACTGCCGCGTCTGCCGGATCAGCAGCGCGAGAACGCCCGTGAGCAGACCGGCGGGCACGCCGACCGCCGGTGCGCCGACCAGACGAGTCATTGCCGCGCCCGTCATCGCGCCGGCCGCGAACGACCCGATGATCACGGCGTACCGGCCCGCGCGCCGGGCGGCCGCCGGTTCTCCGGCCGCCAGCCACCGGTGCGTGGCGGCAATGCCCTTCTGTAGATTGCCGCTCTCCGCCAGCGTCGTGTAGGGGGCGTCGCGGAGTGTGGTGAAGGTCGAGAACTGCAACGCTGCCACGAACGACACCGTCACCGTCGTGACTTGTTCCGGCACGTCGTCGGGCAGTGCCGCGATCAGCGCCAGCAGGACGATCTGCAGTGTGACGACAAGTCGCAGCGGTCGGTGAACACGCCGCTCCACGCGGGACAGACCGAGCACTTCCACCAGCAGCACGCCGATGCCGAAGGCCACGACCGGGATGAGCAGCAACACCGCCCTGTGCCAGTGCCGGGCCGTGGCCTCGACGCAGAACAGCAGCACGTTGCCCGACTGCAGATTCGCAAACACGTGGTGCCGGACGAACGTGTAGGCGTCCAGGAACCCGCCGACTACCGCCAGAAGCGCCCCGACGATCAGCGTGTCAGGACGGCGATGGATCGTAGCCATGCAGCACAGCATGCACGACGCGACCTGCACGGCCTGCGGTCGACACCTGCACCGCGTACAAAGCCTTACCGCGCTGGACCGGTACATCGTCTTGGCCGGCGCCGGCAGGTCTGCGGCGGCCGGCAGCGTGGCGTGCGCTGCGGGGTAGCGCACGCGAAGGGCCCCAAACGCCAGTACGTCGACCAGAAGCGGTACCTGGCATCGGCGCTACGGCGCGTTCAACGCACGCCTTGCACGGCGCGCCCTGGCCGCCGTGCTCGCCAGATGCGCGAGCGCGCTGCTGTCGAACGCGCCCCCTGCTGCAGCCGTCCCGGCCGCGTTGATCGCAGCGCCGCCTGCCTGCGGGTGAGGTACAGCGGGCTTGAGCGTGCGGCCCCCTCCTAACACGACTCGGTTCATCGGGTGCGCAGCGACGCGCCGCGGCAACGCGAGTGAGTGGACGTCAGAATGTCACCTGGAAGGCCTAATGGTATGTCAATACGCCTTTTCGCTCACTGATGTGATGTCTCGTCAGTTTACCGATAGGGCCGGAAAGTACCCTGTTCGGAGCTCAATACCTAATCTTTCGATATGCCCGTCATGTCAGCTGTAGGTAGATTCGTTCACGAGTCGGCCCGACGGGCCGGCGCCTCTCTGTGTGACAGGAGATCGTGAGATGAAGCTTCGTTCGACCGTGGTCACCGCCGCTGTGTCGGCTGCCGCCGCTATGGCCGCGACCGGCATCACCTACGCCTCGGCCGCCTCCGCTTCGGCACCCCAGGAGGTCCCGGCCGCCGTTGCCGCGGCACCCGGCGGCGGCAACGGGCAGAACAGCAACAGCAAGGGCAACGAGGGCAACAACAGCAAGGGCAACGAGGGCAACAACGGTAAGGGCGACGACAGGGACGAGGATCACGAGGGCCGTATCCAGATCAACGAGCGGTCGTACTCCACCCACGTCGGTGACTGCATCACCGTGGTCAGTGGCCTGGGCGCGAAGACCCTGAACGTCCGCAACGAAAGCCGCAAGGCCGTCGAGGTCTTCCGCGGGGCCGTCTGTGACAACGGCGCTCCCATCGCCACCGTCGGCCCGCACAGCTCCAGCTACGGCGTGGACCCGGGCTGCGTCGACGGCATCGACATCGACGAGGGTGTGGTGGCCAGCTTCCGGGTGATCAAGCGGCACCACGACGAGTACTAGTCCGCGGCCACCCGCATTCTGTGGAGCCCCGGCCCGCCGGAATCGGGCCGGGGTACCAGTTTGACCCATGTGTGTGGCGGTCACGTCCCCCACAGCCTGCCGGTGCCGGATGTCAGGGCGCGGCATCCGGTGACCGTGGGGTCACCCCTCGCCTTCACCGGCCCGTCCACCTGCGGCTTTGTGCCCGCCGGTGTGTGTTCTCAGGCCGCCGCCACGGGTGTGTGCCCGGCGCTTTCCCGGCCCGCAAACGGGTGAGGAGTGACATGAGCATCCGCCTTGTGGAAGACGTGAGCGACAGCACCTACGTCCTGGACCGCCTCGCCGTCACGCTGACCCCGGCGCTGCCCTTGCTGGGACACCAGGCCTGCTGGGAGATGAACGGCCACCTCAAAGAGCCCGTCGACCTCACCCGGGTCACCTGCAAAGTGATCATGAAATTCGGGCCTGTGAAGATGCTCGAGAGGAACTGCACACTGCCCGACCTGCTCGAGAGCCTGGGCGCGAGGCTCTCGGGTGACCTCAGGCCGGCTGCCGGACCGTGGCGGCAGACATGGAACCTCCAGCTCCCCGAAGCGGTGCCGGTTGCCGAGCACCGGATCCTGCTGCGCGCTCGGACGGGCAGCGGACAGAACTTCCTCGCCCTGGACATGGCCCTGGACTTCAGCCACGGATTCCGCCCGACCCCTGCGAGCGGCAGAGCAGGCTCACGCGTGCTTCACGGCTCACACCGACGCTGAACCGAGATCACGCGGGTCGCGCATGTCAAACGCGGCCCTGCATACGGCGGGGGAGTGACGGCGACGCCGGCAAACGCTGGCCGCAGTGATCGATCCGGTCGTCCCGCAGGCGATCCCACGCGCATTCCGCATTCCGCAACCTCGCGTCAAGCCGCGGCCGCTCCCTCACACTCACAGCTGATGCTGGTGACACCCGCAGCTGACACCGCCAGCGGTGAACACGACGGGACGAGACGGGCCAGCGGTCAGCGGACCGTCATAGGCCTGGAATCCGTCCGCGCATTTCACCTGAACGGCCTACATTATGCCGTTTCGGGCATGCGGCGTTCCCCTGTTCGGCCCATCGTGGAAGCGGACCGACAACCGCCGCGTCCTTCCCCTCCGGGAGGCGTCATGGCCGTGTTAGCCCTGCTCATCCCGGTTCTGCTCATGCTCACGATGTTGGCGCTGGACGCCTTCGAGAACCTCCTGTTCCCCCCGTCCCCGCCTTCCTCGCCTCCCGACAAGACACTGGAGCAACCGGACAGCCCGTCCTGACGGAGCGTCTGCGTGCGGCGGATCCGAACCAGACTTGTCTCGGAAGGCGTCTTCCGTCCGTCGTGCAACCGCCGTTGCCGTCGTCCCTCACCGTTGAAGAGCACGAGGCCGCCGGAGTGTCGATTTCCGCGGTCAACGCATCGCGGTCATCGCCTGACACCGACACTGACACAGCGCATCGCTTCGTTTTCGAGCCCCTCCCAGCCTCGGCCAGGTGCGTGACGACGCCAAGACAGGACGACTCCGCCGTCGGGCGCCGCGAGGCGAGAGCGGCACGCCGTCGTTCACTGCGGCCAGAGTGGCGTGAGTCCGTCGGGTCCATGGCGGCCGCCCTGCTCGGCAGGAGCTGAATCGGCGGGCAGCGCCCGCGGCTGTCCGTCGCCGCTGTCGGCCGAGGCCGGCTGAGCCATGGCCGGGTCCAGCAACGTATCGGCGCCGGCCGCCATCTCCGTACCCGCCAACCGGAGCCGCAGCCCGTCGAAGCACGGTGAGTTAAGGCCCAAAGCCGCCCCGCCGACCTCGGGATGTCACCGGAGCCCTGGAGTTGCGCCATCACGTTGAAGCACATGGCGGTCCTTGGCGCCGCTGTCGCCGCCATCGCCGGGTGCGGATGGTTGTCACTCACTTTCGGGTGTCGGCTGGGTGGCGTGGTGGGACTGCGGAGCGGCATTCGCGGCGGTGGTACGGCCTGATGGGGTATCAAAGGGTGGATTCCGGGTGTTGATGGAGGATGCAGGTAAGAGTCACGGAATTACGGGTGATGTGTAACAACGCTCGTGTACTGCGCGTACTTGGCGTGTCGGAGGGGAGGGTGGGGTGTGCGGCCAGCCGGCCGTCACCGCCTTCGTGTGAACCCTGTCCGCGGCCTGTGGCCGCGGGAGGATCGCGCCCATGCCCTGCAGGGAGATCCTGTGTGTTTCCGCTTGCGTGCCCGGTACCGGCAAAACGCTGGGGAGCGTGTCCCTCGGTCACAGCGCTTGGCCGACCGACGCCCGCCACCGGGACGCGGCGTCGGTGACTGAGGAGGTGAAGGGCCCGCACTGCGGACGCCTCCCAAAGTGTTGGCGTCGCCTGACTCGTGCCCTTCTGACGACGGCTGGGTTCTTCGTCACCGATCCACTTCTCAGCCGTCGCCGGCCGGCGGACGCCTATCGCCTTGATGGCAGTACTCGCGAGAGCTGGGCGGAAGCGGACTGTCGTTGGTGCCGATCACCGGCACGGGGGCAATGGACGACGGTGGCACAAGAAGCCCAGGACTGGTAGCGAACCAAGTGCACAGCACACTCGGCCCCAGGGTGCGAGGCGTGCGAACGAAGCATAAGCAGAACGGAGCGAGCTCATGCAGACCACCACCTCAACCGACCGAGCGCTGGACGACGCCCCGGCGGAGGACTTCCTGCTGGCGCCGCCCAAGCCCGCAGACCGCATTGCCTGCCGAGTCGATCCTCGCGACCTGCGGCGCCTGAACCTGTACGCAGTGCTGACAACCGCTGGGATCGCTCCTTGGCCCGGCGACCGGGA